>JAKFUN010000071.1 GCA_021732675.1 Phycisphaerales bacterium | reverse complement strand
TGCCTGCCCGCGTGCCGGGCATGCCGGCGGGACCTTTCGCTCCGCGCGGGCCCTTGCGGGGGCCTTCTACTTCGGTGCGGCGGGTTTTGGTGGGGAGGCCGGAGCGTTCGAGTTCGGCGCGGCGCTGGCCAAGCTTTTGCAACTGGTCGCGCAGCTTGGCGGCTTCTTCAAAGTTGAGCGACTGGGCCGCGGCCAGCATCTCGTCGCGCATGGTCTTCTCAAGCTCGGCGATGTCGATTTCCGGCTCGTTGGAGGTGACGGCCTGGCGAGCCGTCTTTTTGGCGCGCAGCTCCATCTCGAGCCCGCGTCGGATCGCTTTTTGAATGGTCTTGGGCGTGATGCCGTTGGCCTCGT
Source organism: Phycisphaerales bacterium (assembly GCA_021732675.1). Lineage (GTDB taxonomy): Bacteria > Planctomycetota > Phycisphaerae > Phycisphaerales > UBA1924 > RI-211. Next base: position 12,522 of record JAKFUN010000071.1, on the reverse strand, counting down.
TGTAGGCCCGCTGCTTCACGCGGCGGCGTTCGGTCTCTTCGATTGCCTTGGTCATCGCCGGGGTCATGGCGTCGGCGTACATCACCACGCGCCCGTTGACATTTCGGGCGGCTCGCCCCATCAACTGCACCAGGCTGGTGGGGGAACGCAGGAAGCCTTCTTTGTCGGCGTCGAGAATGGCCACAAGCGAGACCTCGGGGAGGTCGAGGCCCTCGCGCAGGAGGTTGACGCCGACGAGCACATCGAAGTTGCCCAGGCGCAGGTCGGTCAAGATCTGCATGCGGTCGAGCGTCTCGATGTCGCTGTGCAGGTATCGAACTTTGAGGCCTTTTTCGCTGAGGTAGCTGGCGAGGTCTTCGCAGAGGCGTTTGGTCAGGGCGGTGACGAGCACGCGCTCGCCCGAGGCGACGCGCTGGGTGCAGCGTTCCAGCAGGTCGGGCACCTGGCCCTTGGTGGGGCGAATCTCGACCTCGGGGTCGAGCAGGCCGGTGGGGCGGATGACCTGCTCGGCGATCTCGCCGTGGCATTTTTCGAGCTCGTAGGGCCCGGGCGTGGCGGAGACGAACATGAGTTGCGGCACGACGCTTTCGAACTCTTCGAAACGGAGGGGGCGGTTGTCGAGGGCGCTGGGGAGTCGGAAGCCGTGGGCGACGAGTACTTCTTTGCGGGCCCGGTCGCCGTTGAACATGGCCCGGACCTGGGGCATGGTGACGTGGCTTTCGTCGATGATCAGCAGCCAATCGCGGAAGTTGGGGCGGGGGCGGCTTTCTGCCGCGGGGCGTTCCATGCCGAAGGTGCGCATGCCCAGCACGCCGTTGGTCGCGATCGCGGCGGCCGGGCCCGCGTCGCTGGCATCCAGGGCTTCGAGTGATGTCGTTCCATCCGCGGCGGGGCGTTTGGCGAGTTGAGGCCCGCTCTTTCCGGCGGGCGGGGCAAAGTCAAAGTAATCCAGCAGCGTGTAGGGGCGTTCGCCGGGCAGGCGTCCGTCCATGAAGCGCGAGTAGTTTTCGATGCCCGGGCAGGTGCCGGTTTCTTGCAGCATTTCGAGATCAAACTTGGTGCGGCTGAGAAGTCGCTGGGCCTCCAGCAGCTTGCCCTCGCTGCGAAACTGCAAGACTCGTTCGTCAAGCTCTTTCTTGATCGCGTCCACCGCGCTCTGCATGCGTTCCTCGGGCATGACGTAGTGGACGGCGGGGAAGAGGAAGAACTGGCGTTCCTCGGCGAGCACCTCGCCGCTGACGGGGTTGACGAGTTCCAGCTTCTCGATCTCATCGCCAAAGAGCTCGACCCGCAGCGCGAACTTTTCGTAGGCGGGCCAGACGTCGAGGGCATCGCCCCGCACGCGGTACTGCCCACGCTTCCATTCCATCTCCGTGCGCTGGTATTGCATGGCGCTGAGGGCCAGGAGGAAGTCGCGGCGGTTGACGCGCGAGCCGCGGGTGATGGTGAGCACGCGCTGCGAGTAGGCCTCGGGGCTGCCCAGGCCGAAGATGCACGAAACGCTGGCGACGACCACACTGTCACGCCGGGCGAGAATGTTGCTGGTGGCTTGGAGACGAAGCTGGTCGAGGTCATCGTTGCGGCTGCTGTCCTTCTCGATGTAGATATCCCGCTGCGGGATGTACGCCTCGGGCTGGTAGTAGTCGTAGTAGCTGACGAAGTAGTTGACGCTGTTTTTGGGGAAGAACTCGCGGAGTTCTTCGAAGAGCTGGGCGGCCAGGGTCTTGTTGTGGCTGAGAATGAGCGTGGGTTTTTGCAGACGGGCGATGACGTGGGCCATCGTGAAGGTCTTGCCGGTGCCGGTGGCGCCGAGCAGGCACACCGCCGGGCGGCCATCTTTCAGGCCCGCGGTAAGCTCATTGATGGCCTGAGGCTGATCGCCCGTGGGGGCAAAATCGCTCACGACTTCGAGGGGGCGGGAGGCCATGCGGGGAGAGTAGGGACTGGGGATCGGGAACTGGTGGGAGCGGAAGCAATGGCCCCCCTGGGTGGCCCGGCGGTCGCACGCCGGTTTTCTTCGCGTTCCCTTTCCCCATCTTGTGGCAGAGGCGTCCGGCCTGTGACCTTCTCTTCCTTCGATCCGTTTCAAGCCTCTCTCCGCCGCCCCGACGACAGGTCGCGATGATGGCGGTCGAACGCCCCAATGGGGCGCTCGTTCCGAGCCTGGGGCGGCAGCGCCAGGAATGCACGCCCCCCACCAACCGAGCACCGAAGGCGCGCCCCACGGTTGTGAAGGTCTTCCCGGGACTGCCGCCCCGGGCTCGGGACGCGCGCCGCTTCGCGGCTGCACACCAATCCGTACCACCCGCCGCCGCCCCGCTCCGCCCGCTCTCACGGCAACGCATACTCAAACACGTAGAAATGCTTCCCTTCCACAATCTCGATCTTCATCGTCCCGCGAATCCCCGTCAACTCTTCCGTGCCCGAGTCCGGCACCACCACGATGTTCAGGTGCGACTCGCCGCGCTGCATCGTGCCATTGTGCTGCAAGACGAACGAACCGTGCTTTCCCTCCAGCACCCCCACCACCCGCTCCATCGCCACGTATCCGGCCGAGCCCTTGACGCTGCTGCGGAACCCCAGCATCTGCCCTTTGCTGGCGGCCTCTAGCGAGCCGCGAAACTGCTTGTCAATGCCCAGTCGCCCGATGGCGGCGTCGCTCACGCCCTCATCGGTCTGCGGCGACATCTTCACCTCAAACTCGCCTCGAACGGTGTTCGTCGTCATGTGCTCCCCTGTTGGATTCGCTTGGGTGTCGCTCGCCTTGGGCTCTGCGGCACAGGCGCCCAGAATCGCCCCGGGCAGCAGCGTCGCGACGATCATGGTGCGTCGTACCTTCATCCGCGCGAGCATACCTCACCCGCCGGGTACCTATGATCGTGCACGATGCAGCCGCAGACCGGATCCACCTTTCGACAGCGATTTGGCTACTACGCCTGTGGGCTGGCGATCGGTTTTGTGATGCTGGGTCTGCTGCGCAGCGGGAAGCAGATCGCGACCCAGCCCCCGGCGGGTGGAGCGACCTTGGGACCGTCGCAGTCGGAAACGCCCTCGAAGGGGACGGCGGGGGCCGAGACAAAGGTGCCGGAGTCTGAGACGCCGCAAACCCCGACGGGACAGCCACCTCGGTAGCGAGGAGGGTGATTCGAGGGCGAATCTGTCCCTGACCTCATACCGAACACCTTCCGTCCGCCTATCGTGCGCGCTTGGTCGGACCGCTTGTTGCCACACCCTCACCCGGGAGACCCCCCGTGCCCCCGCCAGGCTCCTCCACAGCCTCGAAACCGCCGCGCGTCGCGATCGACGCGACTACCGATGTCCCCCACTCGCCTTTGGTGAAGCCCGACTCGCGCTTCATCCGCGTGCGCGGGGCCCGCGAGCACAACCTCAAGAACATCGACGTGGCGATCCCGCGCGATCAGCTCGTGGTGATGACCGGGCTCTCCGGCAGCGGCAAGAGCTCGCTCGCGTTTGACACCATTTTCGCTGAGGGTCAACGCAAGTACATGGAGAGCCTGTCGGCGTATGCGCGGCAGTTTCTCGACCAGCTCAAGAAGCCCGATGTGGATGAGGTGGAGGGTGTGCCGCCGACCATCGCCATCGAGCAGCGCACCGCCAGCGGCAACCCGCGCTCGACCGTCGCGACGACGACCGAGATCTTCGATTACTTGCGTTTGCTCTTCGCCCGCTGCGGCACGCCCTACTCCTGGGCGCCCACCAAAACGAAGAAAGACGGCAGCGTGCTGGAGCGGGCGGGCACGGCCATCACCGCGACCAGCAGCACACAGATTGTGGATTCGTTGTTTGCGGGGGTCGGCCAAGACGCAAAGAAGCCTCTCTCGGATAGAGGGGGTACCTCTCCCCGCCTCATGGTTCTCGCCCCCGTCGTTCGCGGCAAGAAGGGTTTCCATCGCGACGTGCTCGAAGACCTCTCCGGCCAGGGCTGGAACCGCGCCCGCGTCAACGGCACCATCACCGACCTGCGCGAGGTCCTCAAAGAGCCCGGCGAAAACCCCTTGAAGCTCGGGCGATATGAGAAGCACACCATCGAGGCGGTCATCGATCGCATTTCGCTGGAGCCCGACTCGCGCCAGCGCCTGGCCGAGAGCGTGGAAGCCGCGTTGCGATTGGCCGACGGAGTGCTGGTGATTTCTTCCGAGCAGGCCGACGGCACCTGGCGCGACACCAGCTACAGCACCAAGTTCGCCGACCCGGAGCACCCCGAGGTCGCGCTCGAAGAGCTCGCGCCTCGCTTGTTTTCCTTCAACTCTCCCTTCGGTGCCTGCCCAAAGTGCAACGGGCTGGGGACGATTCTGGAGCTGGACGAGAACCTGATCGTGCCCGACCCTGCCGTGCCGCTGGGCGAGGGGGCGATCGCGTGCTGGAGCAAGAACGGGCACTGGAAGGGGTGGTTCAATCGCAAGCTGCGGAAGTTCTGCCGCGATTTTGACGCGGAGATGTCTACACCCATCGCGGCCCTCACCAAAGACCAGCGCCGGATTCTGCTGTGTGGCACCACGCCCGCCGACGCCGCGGCTTTCGGGCGTAAATGGGAGGGCGTGATCCCTGAAACGCTGAAGTGGTGGCAAACGACGGAAACCGAAAACGTCAAGGAGTTCCTCAGCCAGTTCCTCTCCCAGCGGGCGTGCCCCAGTTGCAACGGCGATCGCCTGCGCCTGGAGGCCCTGCACGTGCTGCTCAAGAGCACTCACAAGGCCGAAACCGCCAAGGCTTTTTCGACATCGGTGATCGGTCGCCCCAAGGCCGATGGCACCATGCTCAACATCGCCGAGCTTTCCCGCCTCAACATTCCCGACGCGCTCGCGTATGTGGGTGGCCTCACGCTGACCACCGAGCAGAAGACCATCGCCGAGCCCATCCTCAAAGAGATCAACAACCGGCTGCGATTCCTCACCGGCGTCGGCCTTGAGTATCTTTCGCTGGATCGCAAAACCGCCACGCTCTCCGGGGGCGAGGCTCAGCGCATCCGCCTTGCGAGCCAAGTCGGCTCCGGCCTGGTCGGCGCGTGTTACGTGCTGGACGAACCCACCATCGGCCTGCACCAGCGCGACAACGACCGGCTGATCGGCACCCTGCGCCACCTCGCCGACATCGGCAACACCGTGATCGTGGTCGAGCACGATGAGGACATGATCCGTGCCGCGGATCACGTGCTGGACATCGGCCCCGGCCCCGGCGTGCACGGCGGCCGCGTCGTCGCCCAGGGCACCGTGCCCGAGCTCATCGCCAACCCGAACTCCCTGACCGGCGACTATCTCTCCGGGAGGCGGAACATCCCCGTGCCCGCGACCCGCCGCCCGCTGAGCGAGAAAAAGGCCGTCCTCATCAAGGGGGCCCGCGAGAACAACCTCAAGGGCATCGATGTCGCCTTCCCCCTCGGCGGGCTGGTGTGCGTCACGGGCGTTTCGGGCTCGGGCAAGAGCACGCTGGTCAACGACATTCTGCTGCGCTCCGCCCGGGCCCACCTTTTGGGCACGCGCGAGAAGCCCGGTGCCCACGGCACCATCAAGTGGCCCATCGCCCTCGACCGGGTGATCGAGGTCGACCAGACCCCCATCGGGCGCACGCCCCGCAGCAACCCGGCCACCTACACCGGCTTCTTCGACGAGATCCGCAAAGTCTTCTCGCAGACCAAAGAGAGCCGCATCCGGGCGTACGAGCCGGGGCGGTTTAGTTTTAACGTGAGCGCCAAAAACGGCGGCGGGCGCTGCGAGGCCTGCGAAGGCCAGGGCCTCAAGAAGATCGAAATGCACTTCCTGCCCGACGTGTATGTCGAGTGCGAAGTCTGCCGCGGGCGGCGCTATAACCGCGAGACCCTCGAAGTCCAGTATCGGGGCAAGTCCATCGCCGATGTTCTCAGCATGACCGTCGAAGACGCCGTCGGCTTCTTCGAAAACCACCCCAAGATTCATCGCTTCCTGCGCAGCCTCCACGAGGTCGGGCTCGATTACATCCAGCTTGGCCAGCCCTCCACCCAGCTCTCCGGGGGCGAAGCCCAACGCATCAAGCTCGCCACCGAACTCGGCAAAACCGGCAACGCCATCGCCACGCAAGAACTCGCCCAAACCCAACACGGCGTAAAAGGCCCCGCGGCCTTGCGCGACGAAGCTCCGGAATCTCACGACGCCGATACCCTCGCCGAAGGCGAAGAAGGCGGCACCCCCGCACGCAGGCGCAGCCAGGCCACCCGCCTCGCCAGTGCCGCCAGCGCGACGGGGCACACCCTCTACGTGCTCGACGAACCCACCACCGGCTTGCACTTTGAGGACATCCGCAAGCTCGTGCTGGTAATGGACCGCCTCGCCCACGCCGGCAACACGCTGGTCGTCATCGAGCACAACCTCGATGTCATCAAATGCGCCGACTGGATCATCGACCTCGGCCCCGAAGGGGGCGAAGGGGGCGGCACCATCGTCGCCACCGGCACGCCAGAGGCAATCGCCAGAAACCCCAAGAGCCACACCGGGCGGTATCTCAAAAAGCTGCTGAAGTAGCCACGCTTGGCGTGCCTCGGCGGTCCCCGCCGGGTCCGTCAGTCGTCGCCGAACTCAATCTCACTCAGCGGCGTGCCGGGATCTTTCGAACACCAGTCGTTCTTGTACGCGTCGATCCACACATTGTCGGCGGGAACGAACTGATACCAATTCATCCACGCCTCGTTCATGAAGCTGAGAAACCGGGCGACCACATGGGCCTGCTGCGACGTCAGTATTTCGAGCTTCGATTGATCGCCACCTGGCGTCATCTTCAGGGGTTTACGAGCCCCACACGCCAGTGAGGGTTACGTTCGCGTGATTTTTACCATGGTGACCCTCGCTGGCGCTTCGGGCTCGTAGATCACCTACGCCTGCCACTTCGCGCTACGACGCATGCCACCTGCTGATCCCCATCCCAAACAACCCCCGAGTGCTCGCGCGGGGGTCGTGGCGATTGCCTCTCTTGGCTCGGGCCCTAGCGCCTGATGCCTAGTGCCTTCCCGTCACGGACACGCCCCGCCGGCCACGACGTTGATGAGTGAGTCAACGTCGCCCTGATCGGCGTTGCCGTCTTGGTTGAAGTCGGGATCGATGCCGCCGGGGTTGTCGCCGCCTGCGACGACATTGATGATGTAGTCGACATCGCCCTGGTCGGCGTTGCCGTCTTGGTTGATGTCGGGGTCGCACGAGGCGACGACTTCGGGCGACCAGAAGCCGGGGTACAAGGCAAAGCCGTCGGCGGCCGCGGGCTGCGCGGCTGGCTGGCCGATGGTGGCGGACAGGGCGAAGGGGCCTGCGGCTGAGGCGATAGTGCCGCCCCCGCTGATGGTGGACCAGGTGATGGAGAGCTGGGCAGAGGCGAGTGGGGCGAGTGCGAGTGTGGCGGCGCCGAATGCGAGCGTGCGATTCATGATTGTGTTCCTTGGGCTGATGTCGAGGTGATGCGCGAGGGTGCGTGGGTGTACAAGCCGCGCGGTGCGGGGCTGGCACTTCAGCGACGCACCAGGTCAAAGCTGGCGAGCAGGGCTTGGTGATCTGAGAGTTGGCCGCTGGTCAGGTTGAAGGATGATTGCGTGTCGGCGTTGTAGCCCTGAGCGCTGATCGGGGCGGTGCTGGTTGGGCGCAGCACTTCGTACGAGTTGGGGACGATTCGCGTTCCGCCATCCCAGCTGTCGGCGTAGAGGATGAAGTCGTTGCGGACGTTGGTGGGCCCGCCAAAGGCGGCCCGCAGCTCGTTGGTGCCGCAGGAGGTGCACTGGGAGACCCCCGCGCCGACGCACGCGAGGTTGGGCGCGATGTCCGCCGCGCCTGAGACCCCACCCAACTGATTGGACATCGTGGAGGTGTACTCCGTCGACGTGTCGTTGGCGTTGAAGCTTCCGGTGATCACGACGACATGCGTGGGGTTGGCCTGGCGATAGGCCAGCACGCCGTTGGCCAGCAACTGGATCTGCGTGGCGCGAGTCGAGACCTCCTGCGAGCTTGTGCCGCGTTGAAGGCTGGTGTTGAACAAGCCGATGCCGAAGCCGTCTTTGGTGAAGGTCTGCCGAAAGTAGCTGCGGCTGACCTGGGCATCTGACGCGTTGAAGCTGCTGTACAGCGCCTGCGCGTTGTTCGTGCCCGAAGTGCTAGAGAATGTCGAGAGCCCGGACCCGTAGGCAGCCCCCGACCGCCGCCCGTTCCCGGCATTCCCCGCCGGAAAGGACTGCGCGTACCACACGTTGTAAATCAGGTCGTCGTCGAAGAGGTCCTGCACACCTACGAGGTCCACCCCCGCCGCTCGCTGGGCCGCGAGAAACTGAATGAGCCCCTGCGAGCGTGCGGTGTCGGCCCAGCGCGAATAGAACTGGTTGCTCTCGCCGTAGAGATGGGTGTTGTACGAGATCACTTTGAGGGTGGTGCGGGCCTGCCCGGCGACGCCGATGCGGACCGGGCCGGAGGTGGTTGTCAGGGTGCGAGGACCGGGGGCGGAGTAGATGCCGGTTTCGTAGTAGTCCCCGGTGTAGATCGTCGCCGTGCCGTTGTTCGGGGCGGCGCACAGCGCCCCTCCGACGTTGCTGAACGGGCGGGAGAAAGTGCCGCTGGGGTTGAACCAGGTCGCGATGCGGCAGTAGACCTGTGCCTGGGCGCCTGAGCAGCCAGCCAGGATCGCCAGCGAGATGAGAGCGTGGGGTTTCATGGAGCGTGCTCCTTTGTGAGGTCGGTGATGAATGTGAGCGGCGTCGCGGATTTACTGCAGGCCCACCAGCACAAGCACCATGCCCTTGCCTGAGTCGAGGTTGGACATCGCTTTGCCGAGAACGGCCCCGTTGGCCTGGCCTGCCTCGGCCTTCATGGCGTGGCCCGGCGTGTTCGAGGTGGTGAGCAGGTCGCCCGCGTGGACCGCACCATTGGCGTCGGCGTCCACATAGCACCAGACGCGGCCGACGTTGGCGATGGGCATGGCACCATCCGCCACCGAGTCTTTCTGAGTCAGCGTGAGCCCGGTGTTCACGCCGTTGGCGCCGCTGATGATCCCTGCCACCGCGTGGTCGTAGGGCTTGGTCGCGACCTTGAGGGCCCCGACCTTGGCTTCGTCGATGACGACGACCATGCCGGGGATGGGGGCGACATCCGCGGCCGGCTCGACGTTGTAGGGTTCGGCGATGTCGCTGCCGCCGCGGATTTCGAGGACGGGCACGGAGACGACGTTGCTCCCGCCGCCGAATTTATCGAAGTAGAAGACGCCCGCGCCACCGATGCCCGCGTTCCACTGCTGGTTCAAGACAGTGTTGTGGAAGACCGCCGAGGCCGAGCCGCCGGATGAGGCCCCCAGACCGGAGATGGTGAGCGTCCGCCCGTAGCCTGCGGGGTTGAGCGTGAGTTCGCCCACGCCCACGTTGCCGTCGCTGCCCAGCACCATGCGATCCGAAGCCCCGCCGATGTCGCGGAAGACCAGATCACCCGCGCCGGTGGCCCATCCCGCGCCGGTGGACAAGAGCGCCCACGGGCGCCCGCCGGCACTTTGGTTGACGAGGGTCATGAGAGCGAAGTTGGAGTTGTTGGAGCGGAGTTCGAGGAGTTCGCCCTGGGTGGCGTCACCGACGATGCCGCGGTAGGAGGTGGCGTAGGGACCGAACTGGAAGCGGCCGGTAGGATCGACGCTCATGCCGCGGGTGTTGCTGGAGAAGTTGGCGTAGGGGGTGGGGCTGAGGCGTTGACGGCCGGGAAGGGCCGTGAATGAGCCGCTGGTGCCAGCGCGAACGTACACCTGCAGATAGCGTTCGTTGCCGTCGTAGATCGCGGGCCCAAAGTCGAGAGAAGCCAGGAAGAGGCCGTTGTTCACCGCCAACGTGGCGGGGCTGGCCGCTGTGTTCAGCGTGGCCAAGGCGTTGCCACCGGTCGGGGCGGCGTACAGCTCAAAGTAGAACTGGAAGTTGCCGTTGGCGGGCGCCCCGGCATTGTCCAGCCGGCCTTGATAGGTAAAGCCGGGCGCGGGGGATGCGGTCTGGGCCAACACCGGGGAAACAAGGGCAGTGCCAGCAAGCAGGGCGAAAGCGATCGCGGTGGCGCGCATTTCTGAGCTCCTTTGGGGGAGATTCGTAGTGTTCTTGGCGACCCACTCAGGCCGCCCACTTCCCAATCCGCTCCCACGCCGCATAACCCTGCGCGACCATCCCACATTTCAAAGAAAACTCCGCGGCCCGCTACCTTCCTACCGTCAACCGACTGATTGAAGGGCGCCCAAACTGGCCCAAACAAGACAGTTGCGTAGCTGGATCGCGGAGCAAGCTGGGGTGTATTCGGTCATGCGAGAGGACGAAGCCGGCGATGTCACGATGATGTTGCAGGCCGCCGCCCAAGGCGACCATGATTCCGCCGCGCGTTTGCTGCCGCTGGTGTACGACGAACTCCGCAAACTGGCCGCGGCCCGGCTGGCCAGGGTGGGCAGCGGCAACACGCTTCAGCCCACCGCGCTGGTTCACGAGGTGTACTTGAAGCTGGTCGGCAAGGGCGACCCGGGGTGGGAAGGGCGGCGACACTTTTTTGGAGCCGCGGCTCAGGCGATGCGGGACGTGCTGGTGGATCAGGCGCGGCGGAAGGGGCGGATCAAGCACGGGGGGGATCGCGATCGTGTCGAGCTTGACGAAGCCGAGGCGAAGCTCTCGGTGCGCGTGGACGACATGGTCGAGCTCGACGCGGCGCTTCGGCGACTGGAAGCGGACGACCCCCGCAAAGGACAGATCGTCAATCTGCGGTTCTTTGCGGGGCTTACCGCCGAGCAGACCGCCGAGGCGTTGGGAGTCTCGCTCGGCACTGTCGAACGCGATTGGCGCTACATCAAGGCGTGGTTGTATGCGGAGTTATCGGAGATCGAAGACAAAGGGACGGCGTAACTCAACCATTCTGCCGGGTGCCATCGCCCCCACCAGCGCCTCCAAAGCGCTCGCCTGGCAATCTGGGCGAGCGTCCGGAAGATGAATGTCCCAATCATGGGACATCAAGACTCCCCCCGGCATTCCACAAATGTTTGTATGATGTTATGCGTATGCCTAGCGATTCCGCGGTTCCCGAGTCACCAGCACTTTCAGATCAATCGGCCATCGAGCTCATGCAGGCCATCAGCCGGGCGGCGATCGTTTCCGATCCGCGGCGGCGGGTGATTGTGGCACTTACCGAAGCCCTGCGCCTGCTCAACGCGGATATGGGGACCGCCGCCGAATCTTTCATAGATCCGGCCACCGGTGAAACGCACTTCCAGGAGATGATTCTGTGCGGCGAGATCGAAGACAGCCGCAAGCAGCGCGTCATTGATTACCTCGCCGGCAGCCACGCTGACGATCCGATGTACGCCGCGTTCGGGGTGGCGGCTTCGACGGAGAGCCCGGACGCCCCGATTGTCATCCGGCGCCGACAAGAGCTGATTTCGGATGCAAGCTGGTACGCGAGCGTGCATTACACCACCGTTCGCACCAGTATCGGGGTCGATGCCGCGATCTACGCCGGCCTGCGCACCCGGCTTCGCGGGGTCTGGGTCGGGTCAGGGTTCCACCGTCGCATCGGACGACCGCAGTTTACTGACCAAGACGTTCGACTGCTGCGTTGCTTTCTGCTCGGGGCCCGCCCTCTGTTTGAAGCATTTGCGGACACGCCCAAAGGGGCCGGGCCGTTTCTATCAACGCTCACCCGTCGGCAAAGGGACCTGCTGTACGCGTTGCTCGAAGGCCTTTCGGCCAAAGAAATCAGCAGCCGCCTGGGCATCACCGTGCAGAGCGCCCAAACCTACTGCAAACGCCTGTACCAAACGCTCGGCGTCAGCGGGCGGGGCGAACTCGTGCGACTCTGTCTCCAAAAGGGTGTGATGCTGGATGAGACTTCCGTCGACAGACAAGGCACCCCAGCAACACGCCCCAGCTGATCTGAACAATTTGAACACTTGGCATGTTTTCAAATGGTCCTGCGACCTCGACGTTGGGTATTTTTACCCAGATGTCTATTAGAGTAACGAGGCACCGGAAAAACAAATCGCTCCAATTCTTTATCTCATTCGAGATTTCGCCGGGGATTCACGAAATCTCCGATCGCTAAAGCCTTGAGGGTCAAACATTTGGAAACGAAGTCCCGTCGGATGGCAAGCGCGAGGCCAGTGATGATTTCGTGCGTGCTCCTTGATCGATTTACCTCGAACGATCAAGCTATTGGGTCGAACGCGACCCATGTCTAGGTCCCGCATTTGGGACATTGCCGTGCGAAACCCGGGCTCTATTGTTTCGGGCGTAAAGGAAACGGCCGGGTGACGCTCAATTTGTTCATGGGTTCCGAAATGGTCTGGGTTCGAGGCTGATTTGCAGCACGAGAGTCGATGCGAGGCGCGCACCTCGGGTTGACCAGCGGCCTGCTCCTCGGCAAGTTTCGCGAAACCTCGCGCTCCGCCCGCACACACTCGGGCTTGGCGTGGAGTCTGTCCCCGGCCGCGGGACCTGCGCGGTCGGCGAGTGGTTTCTCCTCACTACTCGTCAAGCCAGGGGGGGAGCGGGCGAAGCAC
>JAKFUN010000229.1 GCA_021732675.1 Phycisphaerales bacterium | reverse complement strand
GGTGATCGGGTCTGGGTCGCGGATGCCGGGTCTGGCGATTCCCGGAAGGCACAACGAAGTGAACGCGGCGATGGCGGGGGCGGCAGCCGCGGCGCTGGGCGTGCCGGGGCTGCACGAGGCCCGGGCACTGGAGTTGGCACGCGACTTTGCCGGCCTGCCCCATCGTCTGCAAATGGTGGGCAAGGTGCGAGGCGTAGCGTGCTACAACGACTCCAAGGCCACGACGCCCGAGGCCACGCTGCTGGCGGTGGAGGCGATGCGCGAGAGCGGCATGCGGGTGCATTTGATTGCGGGCGGGTACGACAAGCACGCGGACCTGACCCCGGTGGCGGGGCTGGCGAGCGGGCGCGAGGGCGTGCTGGCGGGGTTGTACACCATCGGGGCGACGGGGCCGGCGATTGCTGCAGCCGCCGGCGGACGGGCGATGGAGTGCGGGACCCTTGAGAAGGCGGTGGCGGGGGCGCTGGCGAAGGCCGCGGCGGGCGAGGCGATTTTGCTCAGCCCGGCGTGCGCTTCGTGGGATCAGTTTGAGAACTATGAGCAGCGGGGCGAGCTCTTCGCCGCGCTCGTCAAGCATGCCGGAGCAGAGCCATGAGAATCGATCCTTGGCCGGGGTCTTGGTTGTCCTCTTGGGTGGACTCTTGGGTGGCCCGGCGGTCCCCGGCGGGCGTGTGTCTCGTGACGACGGCTGTGGCAGTGCTATTGGTGGCCTGTGCCGCACCGAAGGAAGCCGCAGTGCCCAAGCCGAGGGAAGCGGCGGACTTGCCATCGCGGGCCACGGAAGTGGAAGAAGACACAGGCAGGGCGCCTGTGCCAAGAGGTGCGGAAGAGGCGGTGCCGGTGCCTGGCGCGGCGGGACCACCCGCCGCCCTCTCGCTGCGCGAGGTCTTCCCGCACGTGCGGGTTGACGCGAAGGCGGGCGTGATCGAGTTCGACGCGACGGTGTCGATCGACGCCCATGACCCAAAGAAGCCCGATGTCTACCTTGAAACGCTGGTGTGCATCCCCAATAGCAAGGAGTATGAGTCGCTGGTGGTGACGCCCGCCAAGCCCAGTCACGTACACGCGGGGTTGCTGCTGGTTGGGCTCAGCCCGGGTGCGCCGGGAAGCTGGGTGTGGGAAGGGACCAAAGTGCGCGGCGTGCCGCCCAGCGGGCCACTGGTGAAGGTCCGCATGGTGGTGGATGGACGAGAGGTCGCTCCGGGGGATTGGGTTAAGAACCGCGAGCGCGGCACGCTGATGATTCAGGCTGACGCCGGTGATGAGTTTGTCTTCGCGGGGTCGCTGCTGGTGGGCGGTCCGGGCAAGGAGCGTTACAAGGCCGATGTCGAGGGGTGCCTGGTGGGGCTGACGACCTTCGGGGCCGAGACGATCGCGTGGACGCGACTCTCCAATCCCGAGGCGGCGGCTGAGGAGCCCCACTGGGTGGCGGACCCCTCGATGCCAAACTTTGGAACGCCGGTCGTGGTGCGGGTGTCGCGTGTGCGCGATGGAGAGAAGGAGTAGATCGCCAGCCGGGCCATGCCATGTCACGCCCCGCCGGGCCGGGCCACAGAAGTTAGGGCTCGCTCTTGAGTTCTAGCTCGCGTGGGGTCTTGTCGTCGGTGCCGGGGATAAGGACCTCAACTCGCACGGTGCGCCCCGTCAGCAGGCCCTCGGAGATGAGCTTCTGAGCGGCTTCGATCGAGTTGGAGACGCTGGTCCCGTTGACCGAGACAATGGCCTGTCCTGCGGCTAAGCCCGCTGCGGCTGCTGATGAACCCGGAATGGCGAAGGCCACCTGAGCACCTTGTCCCGGCTCGGTGCTAAGCACCAGCCCGAACTCCGAGCGAAGGGTGCTGAAGTACTGGCCTTGGATGATCTCGCGGGGCATGGTGCCGATGACGATTTCCAGATCGAGGGGGGCGCCGTCGCGAAAGACCTTGAGGGCAAGCTTGGTGCCGGGGCGATTGGAGGCGATGAGGGCGCGCAGAACTTCGCCGCTGGTGACGCTTTGGCCGTCGATGGCGGAAATGACGTCGGAGGGCTGGAGCCCGGCCTGGTCAGCGGGGCCTCCCCGGACGACATCACCGACCAAGACGCCCGGGGGCTGTCCGGGCCCGGTGGGGACGCCATCGCGGGCCCCGAACGAGATGCCCAGATAGCCGCTCTCGATGGGTCCACCTGCGATGATCTGGGTGACGCGATCTTCGATGATTCCCAGCGGAATGGCAAAGGAGATGCCCGCGGATTGGCCTTGGCTGGTGCCCCGGGTGTTTTCGGCGGTGGCGATGGCGACGTTCATGCCGACCAATCGCCCCCGGATATCGACCAGCGGCCCGCCCGAGTTGCCGGGGTTTACCGCGGCGTCGGTCTGGATGAAGTTCGAGAACCCCGCGAATCCCATCGCGGTGCGAGCGGTGCGCCCGAGGCCCGAGACGATCCCCTCGGACATGGAAAACTTGAACTCAAACGGAGAACCGAAGGCAAAGACCCGGTCCCCCTTGGCCACGCGCTCGCCAGTGGCGCGGCGGATGGGAATCAGCGGGACATCCTGATTGACGTGCAGCACCGCCACATCGGTGGCGGGGTCCAGGCCCACCAAGGTGGCGCGCAGCACGCGACCATCGGAGAACTGGGCCAAAATCGTCTTGGCACCCGCCACCACGTGGGCGTTGGTGACCAGGTGCCCCTGTTCGTCGTACACCCACCCTGAGCCAGAGGCGGAACGCACCCCTTCGTCGCGGGCGAACTCCCCCACGACCGCCAGGTGAACCACGCTGGGCTCGGCGGCAGCCGCCACAGCACGCACGGCGCGGTTCAGTCGCTCCAGAATGTCGTCCGAATCTGCCACCTGCTGGGCGAGGCGAACAGTGGCGAGGGTCTGTTCAGCATTGATCCGCCGCACCGCCTGAGGGGCGACGACCAGCACCAAAGCCACGCACAGCAACACGACGAAGGCGGGCCCGAAGGAGACGATTCGACGCATGGGTGCGGTTCCGGGGTCGGGCTCGGGGGCTTTGGATCATCGCCAGCGGGATCTATCGGCTCTCGCCGATACGCGGGTGAGAGGGTTTCGGTTCGGCCGATGGGCGGGATTCGCCCTGGGTGGTTTCGTCCAGCATTTTGTAGCGATGCCCGCCAATGCGGCGCTCGGCGACCCGCCTTACCCACTCTTCCCCAGCTTGCTTGAAGGCCTCGCCCAGCTTGGCCACCGGCTCGGCAAAGCGAGGCGGAGTGTCGGTCATTCCTACAAGGTCTTGCAGCACCAGCACCTGCCCGTGGCAGTCGGTGCCAGCACCAATGCCGATCAGCGGCACCGTGGTCGAGGCCATGATCTCGCGGGTGACCTCTTCGGGAACCGCCTCCACCAGCAACATGATCGCGCCGGCGGCTTCGAGCGCCACCGCGTCGTCGACGACCTTTTTGGCCTCGGCGCGGGTGCGCCCGGCGCTGGAATAGCCCCCGGTCAGGGCCACGCTCTGCGGCTTGCTCCCCACATGCCCGCACACCGGAACTCCTGCGCGGGCGAGCTGACGCACCAGCCCGGCAAAGCTCGTGTCGAGCTCGAGCTTCACGATGTCGGCCAGGCCCTCGGTCAGATATCGCCCGGCGTTGCGGATCGCCTCGGCCTCGCTGACCTGATAGGACATAAAGGGCATATCGCCCATCACCACCGTGCCCGGAGCGCCGCGCTTCACGCCCGCCGTCAAGGCCAGCGAGACTTCCAGGGGCATATCGACCGTGCGCTTGAAACCCAGAGTCATTTCCGCGGCGGTGTCGCCCACCAGCAGCACATGCACCCCCGCCCGCTCCAGCCAACGAGCCGTCGAGGCGTCGTAGCAAGTAAGGGCGGCAAAGGGAGTGCCGGCACGGGCCATGCTGCGAAGCGTGCGGATCGTCACGGGCTCGCGGGTGGACATGCTGGACGGTAGGGAGGAGGAAGAGACGGAGTTCCGAAGAGACGAAGAGACGAAGTTCCTGCGTTACACACGCCGGGGATAAGCGGAGCGAATCCCGAGATTCCTGCGGGTGAGTAGCAACTTGATCGCGTTCCTGAGCTCTGTCTCTTCGTCTCTTCGGAAATTCGTCTCTCTGAAGCTTCGTCTCTAGCCATTTCCATCTCGGGATTCGCCTGCGGCTCATCCCAGGCGTTCGTACACTCACGCAATGCAGCGTGTGCTTGAAGGCGAGATGATGGACGGGGCGAATGTCTCGCGCGAGTCGATGCAGCAGGCTTTGGCGTTCATTCGGGGTGTGAATCGGCGGCTGGGCGGAGCCGCGGCTCTCATTCGGCACCTGCACGCCTGGTCGAAAAACTGGCCCAAAGGCCGCCCTATAACGCTGCTCGACCTTGGCACCGGCTCGGCGGATATTCCACTCGCGGTTCGGCGATGGGGCGAAGCGCAGGGGCATGACATCCGCATTACGGCGACCGACGTGCATCCGCTCACGCTTGAACTGGCGCGCGAGCATGTGAGCGGGGCCAAGGGTGTCGAAGTTACGAGCCTGGACGCCCTCGCGATGCGCGAGTCGCTGAGCGCCCGTTCGTTTGATTACGTCCACGCCGGGATGTTTCTGCATCACCTCAGCGAGATACAGGTGCTCACGGTGCTGGCGGGGATGGACCGGGTGGCGGCCCAGGGGGTAGTGTGGAACGACCTGGTGCGCTCCCGCCTCAACCTCGCGTTCATCACCCTGGCGACGACGGGCCAGAGCGAGATGATCCGGCACGATGCGCGGGCCAGCGTGCGGGCGGGATTCACGCGCCCCGAAGTGCTCGACCTCGCACAACGCTGCGACTTGCGCTTCTGCCGCTATCACGCGAGCCTCTTCACCGGGCGATTTACCCTCGCGGGCGAAAAGCCCGGCGCGTGGGGCATGGCTTGACTCCGCACGCGGCCATCATCGGGGCAGGCCCCGCCGGCGCCATCTGCGCATGGACCCTTGCCCAACGCGGTTGGCGCGTCACGCTCCTGGAACGAGCCCCATTCCCACGCGTCAAAGTCTGCGGCGAGTTCGTCACCCCCGCCGCCACCGACATCCTGGAAGGCATCCTCCCCGAAGCCGCACTCCTCGACGCCGGTGCCAGGCGTATCCGCCGCGTCGAACTCTTCGCCGCCGGCCGCGCCCGCCAGTGGCAGATGCCCGCCCCCGCCTGGGCCCTCAGCCGCGCCTCCCTCGACACGCTGCTCCTCGCTCAGGCCGCCCGCGCCGGTGCGTCGGTTTTGTCCCCCGCCAGCGTCCGCGACGTGGAGTACGCCCAGGACGCGATCACCCTGCGCCTCGCCGACGGCGCCACCCTCGCCGCCGAAATCATTATTCACGCCGACGGCTCCGGGCGCTTCGATCCTGCCGGCGCCCTCGCCCCCGCCCCCGGCTTGGTCGGCATGAAATGCCACCTCAACCTTCCTCCCCAGGGTGATCTGCTCACCATGCGGGCTGCCCCTGGGGCTTACATCGGCACCGTGAGCGTCGAGGGAGGGCTCTCCACTTGTGCGCTGGTCGCAAGAAAGTCCCTGGTGCACGCGGCCGGCGGCGATGGCGACCAACTCCTCGCCACCCTCTGGCCCGATTTTCGCCCTGCGTGGCGCCAGGGCGACTGGAAAGCCAGTAGTGTTCCGCGCGGCCCTTATCGCACGCCTGGTCACCCCCGCTCCTTCCGAATCGGCAACGCCGCCGCCGCCGTCGACCCCGTCGGTGGCGAAGGCATCGGCCTGGCCCTCTGGAGCGGGCACACCCTCGGGGTGCTGTTGGCGAAGGCCGAACCAACCGCCGCGTCACTGGCCTGCGTGCAGCTCGCCATCGCCGCCGCGTATCACCGCCGCCTGCGCGTCCGCCGCCTGGGGTGTCGCCTGATCGCCGAGATCATGATGAGGCCAAGGCTCGCCGGGCTGCTGTGGCCGGTGGCGGCCAGCCCGGAGATCTCGCTGCGGGTTTGGTACGGAGCCACGGGTAAGAGTCTGGCCACGTCCGCAAAGCAGTTGTGAAGCAGGAAGAAGGCACCGGGGCACGCAGCATCGAGGCATCGAGGCATCAAAGCCCGAACCGCGGCTCTTCTCGCTCATTTTCCCCCTTCTCCCTCCCCTCCTTTCTCTGTGCCTGTGTCCCTGTGTGCCGCTGTGGTGAACTCTTTTCCTCGCGGCCTGCCTTTCCGCCCCCTACCCTCGCCCGTGCCAATTTTGAGTTGCAACAACGTGCTGGTCCGCTTCGGCGACGACATCATCCTCGACGGCGTCGCGCTGTCCATTGAAGCCAATGATCGCATCGGCCTGGTCGGGCGCAACGGCTCGGGCAAGAGCACGCTCATGAAAGTGCTCTGCGGGTTCATCAAGCCCGATCTGGGGACGATTTCGCTACAACGCGGCTCGCGGGTGGGCTATCTCCAGCAGGATCCATCGATGGATCCGGAAGAGACGCTCAAGGACGCCGCCGAGCGAGCCTTTGAAACCCTCCACGACCTGCACGCCCAGATGCACAAGGTCTACGACGACATGGCCCACGCCCAGGGCGACGCCCTCGACGTGCTCATGAAGAAGCAGATGGTGCTGGAAGAGCAGATCGAAGCCGCGGGCGGGTACGCGCTGGACCACCGCATCGAGGAAGTGCTGCACGGGCTGGGGTTCACCGACTCGCAGATGAGCCTGAAGGTCAAGAACCTTTCGGGCGGGCAAAAGGGCCGCCTGGCCCTGGCCCGTTTGTTGCTCGAGAGCCCCGACATCATGCTCCTCGACGAGCCGACCAACCACTTGGACATCGAAGGCCGCATCTGGCTGGAGGATTACCTCAACACCCAGTACCAAGGCGCGGTGCTGATGGTGAGCCACGACCGCTACCTGCTTGACTCGGTGGTGAACAAGATCATCGAGACCGAGCAGGGGCGATTGATCGATTACCCGGGCAACTACGCCAAGTTTCGCGAACTTCGCAAGGAGCGGCGCGAGGTGATGCTGCGGGCCTACGAAACCCAGCAAGAGAAGTTCAAGAAGGAAGAGGAATACATTCGGCGCTTCAAGGCCGGGCAGCGGGCTCGCCAGGCGAAGGGGCGCGAGACCCGGCTGGATCGCGAGAAGGAATCCAACACGCTCGAGCGCCCGATGGAGCTGAGCGCGTTCAACATTACCCTGCCCAAGGCCGAGCGCACCGGCGACATCGTGATCTCGGCGCGAGGGCTCTCCAAAAAGTACCCCAACGACGACGGGGGCGAAAAGGTGCTCTTCGACGACCTCACGCTCAGCATCGAACGCGGCGAGCGCTGGGGGATCATCGGCCCCAACGGCGCGGGCAAGACCACGCTCATCCGCTGCCTGCTCGCGGACCTCAGCGCCGACTCGGGCGTCGCCAAGCTTGGCTCAAACGTCAAGATCGGATACTACCGCCAGACCCACGAAGGCCTGCAGTTGGACGTGCAGGTTTGGCGCTACATCCAGAATGTCATTCTCAAGGAGGCCCCCACCGCTTCTATGAGCGAGCAGGCCGCCCGCGACTTGGCTGGGGCGTTTCTTTTCAGCGGGGACGAGCAGGAAAAGCAGCTGGGCATGCTTAGCGGGGGCGAGCGCAGCCGCGCCGTGCTTGCCGGGCTGCTCGCCAGCGCTAAAAACCTCATCGTGCTCGACGAACCCACCAACCACCTGGATATTCCCAGCGCCGAGCGCCTGGAAGAGGCCATGCGCGAGGAAAACGGCTATACCGGCACGCTGCTGCTCATCAGCCACGATCGCGCCCTGATCGACGCTACCTGCGACCATTTGCTGGTGCTCGATGGGCACGGCGGGGCCGAGGTCTTCCTGGGCAACTACACCGAATGGAAACGCAAAGACAACCAGCGCAAGGCGGCCGCCGCCAAGGCCGAAGCCGAAGCCAAGTACAAGCGAGAAGAGGCGGACCGCCATCGCAAGGTCGCCGAGGAACGCAAGAAGGCGGAAGTGGCGAACAGCGCGAAAGCGACCCAAGCCGCCGCCCCCGCCAGCACCAAGTGGACGCGAATGAAGACCGATCAGATCGAACGGCGGATTGAGGAAATCGAAACCCGGATCCGGCAGATCGACAAGGAACTCTCCAACCCCGCGGTGTGGCAGAATCACGACAAGGGCAACGCCTTGGGCGAAGAGCGGCGGAAGCTGGAGCAGGAGAAGGAGCCGCTGGACTTTGAGTGGTTGCGGCGGGCGCAGGAGTAGGAGATTCACCACAGAGGCGCAGAGGCACAGAGAAGAAGAATCGCCGAGAGAAGAGAGGAAAAGGAGAGGGCGAGGTCGGCGGCTGGAGTATGCGACGCCCTTGCCTCGATGCCTCGATCCCGCGTGCCTGGATGCCTTCTAGACCCTCAACCGCTTTGTGTGCCATCTCGGGATTCGCCTGCGGGCCATCCCGGGCTTGCGGCATTAGCCGAATCCACCCATCTTCAAACTGCATAGCGCGCCGCCAATGAAAGGCATCCCCCGTCACGTTGGCGCATATGGGCGTTGCAAAGAAGGCTATACCTCTCTCACGGGAATTCGGTTGCTTCCACAATACCGCGTTTGCTTGGATGTGCTGTGGCAACGAATCCCCTGCTTGGGGCAGTCGTGGACACTATGTCATTTACTAACTCCATTCTGTGGTTTGTTGTTTTTGGCCTAGCAGGCCGCTTTGGCTCCCTCTACAGAGCATGGCGCCTGGCCAGGCGATCTCGGGAGGCCGTGCTCGCCTTTTGTGATCGAGCGCCGATCGCCGACTCATGGCGACTCGCCAAACAATGCCCGCGACGCCTCTTCGAACTTTCTCTCCCCATCGCGGGCCTGGCGCTGCTGGGGCTTTGCGATCTACTAATTGACATCGCCGTTCCGATCGGTCCAACGAACCCCGGTGCTTCGATGTCAAACCTCAGTGTGGCTGCATTCGTTGCAGTTCCGCTTGTCATGGGCCTTGGAGTATGGCTCATCTTCGGTGCCACCGAGCGCACCGCGAAGTTGGTCATCAAGCACCAAGGGGGCATCTGCCCCCGGTGCATGTACGACCTTCGCTCACTCATGGACGAGAACGGGAAGCTCGCAACCTGCCCCGAGTGCGGGCTCAACTTTCACGGTCTCTCCGTCCCCAGCCTCTGGGTCGGGATGTTCTACGTTCCCAGATTCCGCCCCGTAAATCCACGCCCGACGGGCCGCCCCTAAGGGCAACTTCTTCTTTCGCGACAACGATGACGCCTAGCTCGCAACCGAATGCAATGGTTCGCGTGGCATTCGCCAGTTTAGGGATTCGCATGGGCTGATCCCGGGCTTGCATCGCCAACATCGTCAACCCACAAATCGCACGGCTCTTGTCGTCTCAAACTCCCCCCATGTCACCCCGTCCTTCGCGTGCCCGGCAAGGTGCTTCTGATACTCCTCCCGCGCGATCGCGAAGCACCCAAACTGCTTTAAGTGCTCGTTTTCTAGCTGCGAATCCAGCAGCGTAAACCCACGCGCACCCAGGTGCGCCACCAGGTGCACCAGCGCCACCTTGCTGGCGTTGGTTCCCCCGCTCTCGGGGCGGCTGAACATCGACTCGCCGCAGAACACCGACCCCAAGCACACCCCATACAGCCCCCCCACCAGCCGCCGGGGCTCCTTTGCCCACACCTCAAGGCTGTGCGCTAGCCCATGCTCGTGCAGCGCACAAAACGCATCGATGATCTCGTCACTCAGCCACGTCTGCTCCCGCCCCTTGGCCGGAGCCGCGCACGCCTCGATCACGTCCACAAACGCCTCATCGCTGGTCACCTCAAACTTCGCCGATTTCACCGCCTGCCGCAGCGAGCGACTCACTACAAACCGCTCGTCCAGCGGAATGATCCCCCGCTGGTGAGGCTGCACCCACTGCACCCGCCCCGACTCGTCGTCGTACATCGGAAACCACCCCTGCCGATACATCGACAGCACCCACTCCAGCGCGCGGCGGTTCTGCTCCACCTGCCCGGCACTCAGCGATTGGGGTTCCTCTCCAGACACCATCCCAGTGTACCGAAGAAATCCGGCCCTACGCCCCTCCCCGCCGCACGCTCTACACTTCCGACGACGACCTGAAAGCCCGCCGGCCTGTTTCCCAATCAAGGGCCGAGAGGGTCTTTCACACAGGGGGGGCGTGTATGAACGTGGACGCGCTGTTCGAGCGGCTTCTTCAGGAAAACACCTTGGTGCCGCTGCTGGTCTTCTCCGGCATCATCATCACCGTGACGGTTCGCTCCGTTGCGGGGGTGCTGCGCACCAATGCTAAAGAACGCACCCGGCGCGAAATTGCCGCGTTCATCGCCGAGGGCTCCATGACCCCCGAGCAGGGCGAGCGACTGATGCGTAGTGGCAACGAAAAGTCTTGCTAGCCAGGAGGCGCCGATGAATGTCTTGAGCGAAATCCCCACCGCCGGTGCGAGCGACGAAGTGATGAGCTTGGTCGTGATCTTTGCGGCGGTCGTCGCCGTCATTCTCTGTGCTGCCGCGATCGCCATCATCGCCATTCGCGAGCGAGAAAAGTCCCGTCGCGAGCTCGCCGCCTACGTCGCCGAGGGCTCGATGACCCCCGAACAAGCAGCTCTCATCATGCACTCCAAGGTGAAGCCCGCATCGCCCGCCCGCGACCCGTCCAACGCCCGGTCGCCTCTGAATACAAGCACGCCGGCTTAAGGCTGCCTCCTCAGGTCGGCCCAACCGTCTGCCCCAAGTGCCGACCCACACCAAACTTGACCTTCCGGCACATGCCCCTAACGCTATTCCATGGCTGTCAGCACTCCCTCGGCATCCTTCCCTCCCGTTTCCGCCTCTTCGCCCCCGTTTCACGAGGGTGAGAAGATCGCCTTTGACGGCATCACCTTCGACGACGTCCTGCTGCTGCCGCGACGCTCCGCCGTGATGCCCGCTGAGGCTGACACCTCCACGCGCCTCACCTCCACCATCACGCTCAACGTGCCGCTGCTTTCGGCGCCGATGGACACCGTCACCGAATCTGCCCTGGCCATCGGCCTAGCCCAAGAGGGGGGCCTGGGCATCATCCACAAGAATCTCAGCGTCGAAGCCCAGGCCCGCGAGGTCGCCAAGGTCAAACGCTCCGCCAACGGCATCATTCTCGATCCCATCACGCTTGGACCGACCGACACCATCGCCCGCGCCAAAGAACTGATGCGCGAGCACAACCTCTCCGGCTTCCCCGTCACCGAAGACGGCTCCAACAACCTTCGAGGCAAGGGCAAAGTCCTGGGGATCATCACTCGCCGCGACCTCAAGTTTGTCGAAGACACCTCCGTCCGCGTGGGCGATGTGATGTCCGGCTCCGCCCGGGGCAAAACCCTCTTCACCGCCCCCGCCAGCACCACCCTTGATCAGGCCGAGCACATTCTCAACCAGCACAAAATTGAGAAACTCATTCTGGTGACCGAAGCCAGCATGCTTGCCGGGCTCATCACCATGCGCGACATCGACCGCCAGAGCCAGTTCCCCCGGGCCTGCCGCGATGCACGCGGGCGTCTCCGCTGCGGGGCCGCCGTCGGCGTTGATCAATACGACCGCGCCGCCGCTCTCCTCGCCGCCGATGTCGACCTCCTCGTGGTCGACACCGCGCACGGGCACAGCGAAAACGTGCTTCGCACTGTCAAAGAACTCAAGCGCCGTCACCCGACCACCCAGATCATCGCCGGCAACATCGCCACTGGCGAAGCCGCCCGAGACCTGATCGAGGCCGGGGCCGACGCGGTGAAGGTGGGCATTGGTCCGGGGAGCATCTGCACGACGCGCGTCGTCACCGGCGTGGGTGTGCCGCAGATCACGGCGATCATGCGGGTGGCGCAGATGGTGGCGGAGATGCGCACGGGAACGCCAGTAATCGCCGACGGTGGCATTCGCCTGTCGGGCGACATCCCCAAGGCGATCGCCGCAGGGGCCAACGTCGTCATGATGGGCTCGCTCTTCGCGGGGCTGGACGAAAGCCCGGGCGAGGTCGTCATCACCCACGGCCGCCGCTACAAGAGCTATCGCGGCATGGGCAGCGAAGGTGCCATGAACGCCGGCAGCGCCGATCGCTATCGCCAAGCCGAAAAAGTCGGCTCCGACGGCAAGCAACGCCAGAAATTCGTGCCTGAGGGGGTGGAGGGACTCGTCCCCTATCGCGGCACGCTGGCCGACTTTGTGTATCAACTTGTCGGGGGCATGCGCAGCGCGATGGGCTACTGCGGCTGCCGCACCATCGAAGAACTCCGCCAGCACGCCCGCTTTTGCCGCGTCAGCAGCGCCACGGTCGTCGAAAATCACCCGCACGACATCATGATTACCAAAGAATCGCCGAACTACAGCGTTGGACAGAAGGATTGAAGGGGAAGGCGAGCGGCCCTTCGGGGCTGCGATTCTGGCGACGGTTTCGCAGGTGTCTTGGAGCGCCGGGCCTGTTCCAAGTCACTTGGGCTCGTCAAGAATTCCGACTTTGGAGACGCCTAGGGCCGCAGCCCATTCATGAATCTTGACAACGTCGTCGTACGGCACGTCCGCCGAGGGCGCTACCAGCACGATCATGCCGTCGGCGTTCCCACCGGCGACTTTCCCCTTGAGCGCCTCATGCGCCTGGTCCATGCTCATGGGCACGCCGCTTTCGTCATCGACCTTGTACATCACCTGCGTGCCGCCGTTGTGGGAAAGGGCGAAGGTGAGTCGCGTCGGGGGCTTGTCGGTGCTCGCTTGCCCCGCCGCCCGCACCGGCAACGAGCTCTTCAAGAACCACTCTGGCCCCAAAAACGCCGTCGAGGCCATGAAGAAAATCAGGATCACCATCACCACGTCCACCATGGGCGTCATGTTGGGCCCGGCGTTCATCTCATACACCGCCCGGGCACCGCGCGGGCGAAAGCCATGCTTCATTTCCCGCCCCCTTCCCGCGACGCCACGAGCTTAACGCTCTTCAGCCCCGCCTCGCGGCACGCCTGCAACACCGGCTCGATCCGCGAAAACGGCAACGACCGATCCGCCCGCAAGTGCACCGGCTGGTTCGGATGCTTCTCATTCGCCGCCTTCAGCGTCGCCGCCAGTTGCCCCGCCCCAATGCTGTTGCCATCAATCACCACCTCCGCCCCGTCCCCGTGCTTGAC
>JAKFUN010000244.1 GCA_021732675.1 Phycisphaerales bacterium | reverse complement strand
GGGTGGGGGATGGACAAAGTTTGAATCAGGGCGCGCTCGCCCGGGCCAAAGAACTCGGTTTGGACGTATCGATGGCGGGTGAGCCGACGCGCCTAGGTCGGCCTTCGACGGCGATCCGGCTTTTGGCCGGGGGCGGCTATCGGGTGGAAGGGGTCGGCGCGGCGGACGAACGCGAGATCCGGGCCCGGGTGGAGCGACGGATCGTCTTTGTCTGCTCTGGAAACACCTGCCGAAGCCCGGTCGCAGAGGCGATCGCGCGGGATCTGCTGGCCCGGCGTGAGTCCCCCCCTGGGGAAGCGCCGGTGCCGACTCGGGTGTTGAGCGCCGGGACGGGCGCGGCACCGGGGGCGGGGATGACTCCTGAGTCGGCGGCGGTGCTGGTCGAGATGGGGATCGACCCCGGGCGGCATGCGTCGCGTCAGTTGACGCGCGACGAGGTGATGGGGGCGGAGCGAATCTTTGTAATGACGCGGCAGCACCGGCGGGCGGTGGAGATGCTGGGGGCCCGGGTGTCGGCGGAATTGCTCGACCCCGGCGGGGCGGACATCGACGACCCGATCGGGAGCCCCCTACGACAGTATCGTGACATGGCCAAGAGCGTGCGCCGGGCCGTCGAGTTGCGGTTGGCAGAGATCGAAGAAGGAGATCGGCGATGAAGATTGCACTGAGCGCGGACCATCGCGGGGCGGGCAGCGTGCGGCTTTTGCACGAGAAGCTCTGCCGCGAGGGGCACGAGGCGGTCCTGATGGGTGATTGCTCGGGCACGGCGTGCGACTACCCCGAGCGGGCGTGGATCGTCGGCAAGGCGGTCGCCGAGGGGCGCTGTGACGTGGGAATCCTCATCTGCGGGACCGGCATCGGAATGTCGATCGCGGCCAACAAGGTCAAGGGCGTTCGGGCCGCGGTGGTTCACGATGAGATGACGGCGCAGCTTTCCCGGGCTCACAACAGCGCCAACGTGATGTGCGTGTCGGCGGACTTGCTTGGGCAGCGACTGATCGAGACGATCGCGGAGGTGTGGCTGAGGACGGAGTTTGAAGGTGGGCGGCATTCGCGGCGCATCCGAAAGATCGCCGCGATGGAGCAGGGGGTCGATCCGGCGACCGTGACGGACTAACGGACCGCCCCAGAATCAGGATGCAGCAGAGGCAGGCGACCGGCCTTCGCCATGCGATCGGCCCGGGTGTAGAACTCCTCTGAGTAGAAGCAGAAGGACAGGAAGGACACAGCCGGGACGTCTGTGCCACAGGATGGGGAAGTTCATTCTGCGAGGGGTTTTGGGGGAGGCGGTCCGGCGCCTGGTGGGTATCGAGTGATGGGCGGGCCGCGAGGCCTTGAGAAAGGGTTGCATGTCGGTTCGTCGCATTATTATCTTGGGTTCAACCGGATCGATCGGGACGCAAACGCTGGATGTGGTTCAGTCGCTCAACGCGGCCCACGCCGGGGGGCACGGGGAGCATCGCTACGAGGTCGTGGGGATGGCCGCGGGCAGCAACACCGAACTGTTGCGCGAGCAGGCCAGGCGATTCAACGTGAAGCACTTGGCGGTGGCAACCGAGGAGATCAACTCGGCGTGCCGCGAGTGGGTCAAGCAGGCTGGCGTTCTGCTCGGGCCGGGCGCCTCTGAGCAACTGGTGCGCGAGGTCGACTGCGACATCGTGGTGAGCGCGATCGTGGGGGTGGCGGGGTTGGCGGCGACCCTGGCCGCGGTTCGCCTTGGGCGCGATGTCGCGCTCGCGAACAAGGAAACGCTGGTCGCCGCGGGGGAACTGGTTGTTCCGGCGGCCCTCGCCTCGGGCGCCCGGCTGCTCCCGGTGGATAGCGAGCACGCCGGGGCCTGGCAGGCGCTGGCGTGCGTGGGGTGCATCGGCAACGCGGCGCGGGACCTGACGCTGGCCCCGCCCATGAAGCTCGACGAGCGGGTGCGCAAGCTCACCCTGACGGCCTCGGGCGGGCCCTTCCGCACCGCCACCAAAGACGAGATCGAGTTCGCGACCCCCGCCCAGGCCCTGAAGCACCCCACCTGGAGCATGGGCAAGAAGGTGACCATCGACAGCGCCAGCCTCATGAACAAGGCGCTGGAGCTTGTCGAGGCTCACTGGCTCTTCGGCCTGGGCGCAGACCGGCTGGACGCGATCATCCATCCGCAGAGTCTGGTGCATGCCTTTGTGGAGTATTGCGATGGGTCGGTGCTGGCGCAGCTCGGAGCGGCGGACATGCGCTGCCCGATCCAGGTCGCCATGACTTGGCCCGGCCGCGCCCCGGGCGTGGCCAAACGCCTCGACCCGATGTCCCTCACCAAGCTCGACTTTGAGCCCCCAGATCACGCCCGCTTCCCGGCCCTCAAGCTGGCGTACCGGGTCATGGAAAAGGGTGGCACGGCCGGGGCGATCCTGAACGCGGCCAACGAGGTCGCCGTCGGGCTCTTTCTCGCGCCCGGCTCGACCCTCAAGTTCGGCCAGATCGGCCAGTTGGCGGGCGAGGCGCTCGAATCCGTCCCCAGCAAGCCCCTGACCAGCCTCGAGGACTGCCTGGAGGCCGACGCGATGGCCCGGGAGTTTGTCGCCAAGCGACTCGGGCTTCGGCCGGCGGTGACCGCCCGCTGAGGTTGGGTTTGTCGTGGGCTTCCCGCCCTCGCGCGAGCGTCCGACCCACCCCGGAGCTTTATGGCTCGTCGTCGACAGCGTCGTTGCGCAGGGCCAGGATGTCGCGCAACTTCTCGGTGGAGAGATCGCTGATCCAGGTTTCGCCCGAGCCGATGATGTTGTCGGCCAGCTCGATCTTGCTCTCGATCATCTCGTCGATGCGCTCTTCGAGGGTGCCACGCACCACGAACTTGTGCACCTGCACCGTGCGCGTCTGACCGATGCGATACGCCCGGTCGGTTGCCTGATTCTCGACGGCGGGGTTCCACCAGCGATCGAAGTGGAAGACGTGGGTCGCGGCGGTGAGGTTGAGGCCCACGCCGCCCGCGCGAAGGCTGAGCACCAGAATCGGCGCCGTGCCGTCTGCCTTCTGGAAGCGATCGATGATGGCCTGGCGCTGCGGCTGGGTGGTGCCGCCATGAATGAAGAGCACGTCCTTGCCGAACTGCTGGCGGAACATGGCTTCCAGCAGGGTGCCCATCTCGCGGAACTGGGTGAAGACCAGGGCCTGGTCCCCTTCGGCGATGACTTCGTCGAGCATTTCGAGGATGCGCGTGCACTTGCCGCTGCGCCCGGGCTCGGGCCGAGCCCCGGCCTGGTGATCCTTGAGCACCAAGCTCGGGTGGTTGCAGATCTGCTTGAGGCGAATCAACGCCGACAGCACCAGCCCGCGCCGCTGCATCCCCTCCGCGTGATCCACCTCGCTCAGCATGCGCTTCACGCAGTTCTCGTACAGCGACGCCTGCTCGCTTGTGAGATATCCATACTCGCGGCTCTCGACCTTGGCGGGCAAGTCGGCCACCACCGTCGGGTCGCTCTTGAGCCGGCGCAGAATGAACGGCCGGATCAAGCTCCGCAACTGCTCGGCTCGCTGCTTGTCGTGGAAGCGCTCGATCGCCACCGCGAACCGGGCCCGGAAGGCCCCCGGCGAACCCAGATACCCCGGGTTCAGGAAATCCATGATCGACCAGAGTTCGGTCAGCCGGTTTTCCACCGGCGTGCCCGTCAGCGTCACCCGCTTATCGGCGTTCAGGCTGCGGACCGCCTGGCTCTGCTTGGCGCTGGGGTTCTTGATGTACTGGGCTTCATCCAGCACCACCCGCCCCCAGTGAACCTTGCCCAAGATCTCGCGATCCCGATGCGCCAACGCATAGGTCGTCACCACCAGGTCGCTCTCTGCGACCTTGGCCAGGAACGCGTCCCCCAACGCCCGCTCCGGGCCATGATGCACCAGCAGGCGCAGGTCCGGGCAGAATCGCTTGGTCTCGTGCATCCAGTTGCCCACCACCGACATCGGCACCATCAGCAACGTCGGCAAGAGCGGCAGCCCCGCCTGCGTCTTGCCTTCCTTCTCGTGGGCCAGCAACGCCAACAACTGCACCGTCTTGCCCAAACCCATGTCGTCGGCCAGGCACACCCCAAAGCCCAGGCCCTCTTGGAAAGACAGCCACGAAACGCCCCGGGCCTGATATGGCCTCAGCGTGCCGTGGAACGTCTTTGGCAAATCCAACGGCGTGATCTGGCGGCTCGCGCTCTCGCTATTCATGAACGCCTGCAGCCACCCGCTGGCCTCCAGACCGACCACCGCGATCCCCGTCTTCGACAGGTCCGAGCCATACGCCATGCGCATCGCGTCGGCCAGGCGGATCTGCCCGCCCGGGTTCTCGCGGATGAACTTGATGGCCGCGTGTACGTCCTCTGGCCGAATCTCCACCCAGCGACCGTTGACCCGCACCAAGGGCGAGCGCTTCGCCGCCAACTGCTCAAACTCATGCAGCGACAGCGTGGTGTCGCCCACCGCGATCTCCCACTTGTACCCCACCAGCGCCGACAGCCCCAACTGCACCTTGGCGGCGTTGGTCATCCCGCCCGAGGCGGGCGCAAACGGATCCACCTCTCCTGACTCGAGCTTCAGCTTGGCGCCGACCCGGGCCGCGGGCGAGTCCCACCAGTCCGGCGCCTCCACCCCAAACCCCTGCTCGAGCAAAATCGGACGAACCTCACGCAGAAACTCGTAGGCGTCGCGGGTCGAGAGATTGAGCACGTCGGGCTTGCTCTCGTCCAGGGCCCGTTCAAGCCCCTTGTAGAAGCGGCTGGCCCGCCCGAGTTCGCCCAGCAGCAGGTCCTGCGGGCGATCGATCCGGCGACCCATGATCGTCGCCGATTCCCCGGTCAGCAGCCAGATGTCCGGCGCGTCCAGCACCAGCGTCGGCTGCTCGACGTTCTGCAAGTGGAAGGTCACCGACCAGGCGCGGTCCTCCGGCGCGGGGGCGGCATCCGGGGCCAGGCCCACCGGCTCGACCAGGCGCAGCATGAGGCGCCAGTGCGAGCTGGGCCCGCGCTCTTCCAGCACCGACACCCACGCCCGCACCCTGCGGGTCATGTCCTGGCGGGCCGGGCCGGTGCCGGGGACGGTGCGTGCCTCGCCCAAAAGGCCCTTGAGCCACGCGACGTGCGCGTCGCCGCTGGGGCTGCGATCCGACACGGCGTCGGCGAAGTCTTCGGAGATCAGGCGCTGGCGGCACGCGGTGTCGACGACGCTTGCCAGGAACGAATCGCACACCGCCCAGGCATCGTGCCGGGCGTCGTCCAGGACGGCGCGGGCCGCCGGGGGCATGGACCCGACGATCAGGCGCAAACGATCCGCGCTCGCCGGGTCGCTCACCCAAGGCTCCCACGACCCGCACAGCTCCCCATCGCTCTGCACCAGCAACGGCACAAAGCGCTGCTGTGCGAGCAGGTGCCGCCCGAACCGGGCCAGCAGCGCGAAGAACTCCAGCGACGTGCCCACCAGCCAGCGAGGCTCGGCGGCGCTGTCTTGCACTCCAAGTTCTGCGCGGCGAGACAGTCCGTCGACAAAGTCGGGGAGCCAGGTGTTCACCAGCCGCGCGTCGAGCCCCAGCGTCGGAACCCCGAAGGCCTCGATGGTGGCCCCCGCGATGGCGTCTTCTTCGAGCGTCGCCAGCCCCAGCTCGCGGGCCAACGGGGCGCTGGGAAGCGGGCGACCACCCGAGGCCGGAAGGCGGATCACCAGGCTGGAAGGAGTGGCTCCCTCCGGGGGGGTGACTCCGGCCAGGGTGGCGATGAGCCCGGCAGGGGGAGGGCTGGGCGCGAACGGGTGTTGGTTGGCCGCGAGCGGGGCCTCGCGCAGGGCGTCGCCCGCCTCGGCCCAGAGGTGAAGCAGACCTTTGCTCCAGTTTGCGTGCAGTATGTTGGCCAAGCGGGCTCCCTTGCCGCGACCGATTCTCGCAGGCAACCACAAGGTAGCCCCGATGCCGGGGGCAAACCCCAAGGAGGTGATCCCAGCGCTGGGGGTGGGTATCGCGTGGATATGCGATCGTTGAGATTGCGTTCAAAATGAAACGGCGACTGCGGGCCCAGATTTCGGATCGCCGAATGTGCAATGCTGGCTAGGCTGTCGCGTTCTTGAGATGTGGGCGGGGCGGGGAGGTTTGGTGGAGAGTCGGAAGCTATCTACAACCGGGCGTGAACAGGTCGGGCTCGCACGGCCGAAGGGGCGTGTGAGGCCATGATTTTTGAAGATCCAAGCCGCCGTCGCTGGCGATGGGTGTTGTCGTTGGTGGCGATGATGGTGGTGGGGCTGTGCGGAGTTGTCGCGCTCTTTTCGTGGGCGGTGCGCCGCGATGTGCTCTTGTCCCCCCTGCCTTCGCCCCCCGCGCTGACCGACACCGTCGCGCTGGAAGATGGGCCCACAATGGCCCCCGCGCCGGGCATCGAACGCGAGCGCGATTTTCCGGTCTTTCCCGCGGCACTGGCAAGCCGCGGCTCGCTGGTCACCGGGTTTGTGGTGCAGGATGATCCCCGCTCCCTCCAGCGTCTGACCGAGGTCGGCGAGGCGATGGACATCGTCTTTCCCGATTACTTCCGCTTCGACGTGGGTGACGGGACGATCGAGATCAGCGTTTCGCGGGGCGTGCCGGCCAAGCTCAATGCGACCGGGGCGATGATTTTTCCTCGCATCTCCAACCTCAGCGCAGAGGGCGTGTGGGAGTCCGAGGCCGTCAGCAACCTGCTCCGCAGTTCCCGCGCCCAGCGGGCCTTTATTGACACGCTCTGCGGCGAGCTGGCCGCGCGCGGGGCCACCGGCGTCAACATCGACATCGAAGCCCTCGAGCCCGCCGATTCCTCCCGATATCTCGAGTTTCTTTCCCTCCTGCGCGAAGCACTGCACCGCAACAAGCTCTACCTGACCGTCGACGTGCCCCTGGGCGAAGAGCAGTACGACTACGAGGCGATCGCGAAGATTTCCGACGCGCTGGTGCTCATGGCCTACGACCAGCACTACGCCTCGGGCGCCCCCGGACCGATCGCCGGACTCGAGTGGTTCAGTGATGGCATCAAGCAATATCTCGCTCGCCTCCCCGCCGAAAAAGTCATCGTCGCCATCGGGGCCTATGCCTACGACTGGCCCGCCACAGGCCCCGCCGAGGCCCTCGCCTTCGACGAAGCGATGGCGCTGGGCGTGAAGCATCGCGCCAGCGTGCTCACGGCCCAGGACTCGGTGAACAGCACGTTCAAGTATCGTGATGCGGACAACGTCGAACATCACGTCTTTCTGCTCGACGCCGTCTCGGCCTGGAACCAGATCGCGTTGCTCGCCGACGACGTTGCTCTCGGGCTTCAGGGCAAGACCTTGGGCGGGGTGGGCGTTTGGAGGCTCGGGCTGGACGACCCCGGCATCTGGCCCTTGATGACCCGCGGCCTTTCTGGCGACATGGACATCGACGCCATCAAGACCGTCCCCACCCACGACGTGCCCATGCTGCGCGGGCGGGGGGAGCTCTTCCGCGTTCGCAGCAGCGGGAGCGGCTCGCGCGCGATCCTCCAAACCGGCCAGTACATCAACTACGCCGAATATCGCGAGCTCCCCGAGCCCACCACCATCGACAAACTCGGCCCCCCGCCCGACGATGGCCAGCCCCCGCTCGTCGCGCTCACCTTTGACGACGGCCCCAGCCCCATCTACACCAACCAGCTTCTAGATCTCTTCGAGAAGGAGAAAGTGCCGGCGGCTTTCTTCGTCGTCGGCAGCGAGGTCAAACTCCACCCCGAGGTCGTCCGCCGCCAGGTCGCCCTCGGGCATCTGGTGGGGAACCACACCTACCTGCACCCTCATCTGGAAACCATCACCCCCGAACGGCTCGGCCAGGAGCTCAACGCCACCGAGCGGATCATCGAGTCCGTCACCGGGCGACAGACCTTGCTGTTTCGAAGCCCCTACGACGTAGATTCCAACCCGACCGACGCCGGTCGCCTGGCGGCCTTCGCCCAGGTCTCCAGCCGCGGCTACCTATGCGTCGGCGCCAACATCGGCGCCGAAGACTACTGGCCCACCCTGACCCCAGAGCGGATCGCGAGGCAAGTGCTCGACCAGCTCGACGGCCCCGGGCCATTTGTCATCTGTCTGCACGACGGGGGCGGGGATCGCTCCCGCACCGTCGCGGCGGTCGCCTCGCTCATCCCGCAAATCCGCGCCCGGGGCATGCAACTGGTCTCGCTGAGCGAAATCTCCGGGCTCAAGGCCGCTGCCCTCAACCCGCCGGTCCCTCCTGGCGAAAAGCTCGCGGTCCGGGGCGACCAAACCTTCTCCCTCACCGGCTCGCTGGTGCTCAAGGCCGTCTCGTGGGTCTTCCTGGTCTCCACCATCATCGCAATGGTGCGCATCGTGGGTCTGGGGGTGGT
Organism: Phycisphaerales bacterium; assembly: GCA_021732675.1. Classification (GTDB taxonomy): domain Bacteria; phylum Planctomycetota; class Phycisphaerae; order Phycisphaerales; family UBA1924; genus RI-211. The sequence continues at coordinate 4,714 of JAKFUN010000244.1, read as the reverse complement.
GTTGATCTTTGATCGAAAGATCCGCCGCCAGCGTGAGGAGTGGCCCAGGTGCGTGGAACCGGTCACGGTGCTCGTCCCGGCCTACAACGAAGGCAAGGTCGTCGCGCGGACGGTTGAGGCGATTCTGCACTCCACCCACCCCGACGTGCGGGTGCTCGTCATCGACGACGGCAGCACCGACGACACCGCCGACGTCGCCCTCGCCTTTGCCGCACGCGATCCGCGCGTCCAACTGCTCCGCAAGCCCAACGGGGGCAAGGCCGACGCCCTCAACGTCGGCTTCGCCGCGGCTCAGACCGACCTCGTCGTCGTCATCGACGCCGACACCATCATCCTTCCCTCCACCATCGCCAACCTCGTCGCCCCGTTCGTCGATCCCTCCATTCACGCGGTCTGCGGCAACGTCCAGGTGGGTAATGTCGTCAACTTTCTCACCGCGATCCAAGACGTCGAATATGTCACCTGCCAGAACTACGACCGCCGCGCCTTCGACGCCCTCAACTGCATCGGCGTTGTGCCCGGCGCCACGGGGGCGTGGCGACGCCATGTCGTCGTCGATGCCGGGGGCTATTCGCACGACACCTTGACCGAAGACGCCGACCTCACCATCGCCGTGCTGCGCAACGGGGGCCGAATCGTCTATGCCCCGGACGCAAAATCCGTCACCGAAGTCCCCAGCACTTTTCGCACCCTCTATCGCCAGCGCTTCCGCTGGGCCTACGGGACGTTCCAAACCCTGTGGAAGCATCGCAGCGCGTTCGGGCGCGGCACGCTGGGCTGGATCGGCATGCCCAACCACATGATCTTCCAGGTTCTCTTCCCCATGCTCGCCCCTATCGGCGACATCGTGCTCCTCTACTCCATCGCCACCGGCCAGTGGTCGGCCGTCGCGTCTGGGTACCTCATGTTCATCGGGATGGACCTGCTGGGTTCGGGGATCGCCCTGAAGCTCGACAAGCGCCCGCTGGCCGGACTATGGACCGTCTTCGTGCAGCGATTCTGCCACCGGCAGTTCATGTACTACGTGACGTTTGCCGCCGCGATCGCCTGCCTGCGCGGGCGCCGTCACGGCTGGAACAAGCTGGAGCGTCAGGCGACCGTGAAGGTGCCGCAGCGACTCGGGGGCGCGGGAGCCTCCCTCTCAGCCAGACCGGCCGAGCGCCCCGAGCACGATCAGGCGATGGAGGCCGGCTGAGATGCCCAACCCGCCGGGCACCGGCGGGCGGGGGGTGGAAAAATGAGGGCGCAGGGACTCGAACCCTGGACCTACGGCTTAAAAGGCCGCTGCTCTACCAACTGAGCTACGCCCTCGGCGATGAAGTGGATTCGCCGCCTTTCCGGAAGAGGATGTCCCCTTCGAGGAGCGGCGAGCGGGCCCTTCGTCGAACGGGAAGCGTAGGCGGAGTTGGCCGCCCAGCGGGCCCGGCTGAGCATGTCTTTGCTCGCGGCCCCAAGAAAAAGGGCGTCCCCATTCACGGGAACGCCCTTGACACACCGGTGGGAAACTGGAGCGAGGTGCCCGTTGGTTAGGTCAGGGCCGCGGAGACACCCAGGGCCGAGCCCAGCGTGCTGAACCCGCCTGGGAAGGCCCGGTCGAAGTGGAAGAACGACGCCACGATCGGCGTGGGGGCCTTGACGGTCGTGGAGAAGTACTGTGTGGAGTTACGGCGGCTGCCGGTGATGAACTGGTCGACGTCCAACTCGGTCACCCGCCGGGCGGAGAGAACGCGACGGAAGGTGTCGGTCGTCGGGTTGTCGTTGTAAGAGATCGAGATCTCCACCGTGACATCGGCGTCGGTGGGGTTGTAGAGCCGCAGGTGTTCGACCACGCCGGGGTGCCCAGAGCCGTCGCCCGGGCGGAAGCCCTCGGCAAAGCCCCAGTAGCTGAAGGCGGTCGAGGTCGAGTAGCTCGCCAACTGCTGCCCAAAGGCGTTGGAGCGGGCGAAGACGGTCACGGCGCTGGTCGACTGATAGGAAATCGCATACGCGCGGCCCGTGGTCGGGAAGTTGGGCAGCGACCCCACGTCCACCTGGACATTGGCGTTGTTCGCCACCGTGCTGGTGCTGCGATAGGCGCTGCCGTCGTCGAAGAGGAACGAGAAGGTGACCGTCGCCGACGAACCCGACGCGTTGAGGATGCCGATCGTCTCCTGCGTCGCGTTGAGCCCGATCTGGCCTTCGGTGATGACCCCGTTGGTGGCGGCCCCGCCTGGCGTGCCCAGCGACCCTTCGCCGACGTTGATACCCGGGGTGTTGTCGTAGTGCGAGAGGGACGCGACGATGGGCAGCGGGCTGGTGATGATCACCCCGTACGTCCCGTCGGGGAGCGTGAAGGGCGTCTCGGCGCTCTGGCCGACGCGCTGAACGTTCACCGATCCGACCGCCAGGCCCCCGCGGAAGTTGCCGAACAGGTTGAAGGTCGTGAAGTAGGCCGGGCCGGCGGTCGAGCCATTGGTCGACTGCTGGTAGAAGGTCACGGTCACCTTCTCGGCGTCGCTGCTGGTGTTGTACCAGAGCAGGAAGTCGTTGACGTTGGCACCCTTCACGACCGTCCCGAACGACCAGGTGCTGTCGGTGCGGGTCGAGAAGCTCTCGCCCACCGCGCTGGGGCGGCTGATCAGGTTCGCGTCATAGTGGCTGAAGGTCGCCGACACCGGCAACGACGAGCGAACCTCAAGGGCGTACGTCTGCGTTCCGCCGTCCGAGCGCTTGCGGATCAACTGCTGATCCGCGGCATACAGCTCGGGGGTGGTGATGGTCAGCCCGTCGCGGCTGTTGGCGTCCAGCACGCGATCGAAGATGACCTGGTCGCGCTGGCCTTCTTCGTAGCGGGCGATGACGACGACCCGGGCCGGCGCGTTGTTGGGGTTGGCCAGGGGGATGAACTCGTTGATCGCTGCGTTGGCCGCCCCTTCGGCGAAGTACGCCCGGTAGGGAAGGGTCGGGGTGGAGGAGCCGTCGCTCAGGGTCTCGCTGGCGGGCGAATCGGCGCTGGAGCTCAGGTGCCCGGTGCCGGTGCCGCTGGTGAGCTGGTTGTAGGTGCCCGCGACGCTGGTGGTGTTGGTGTTGGCGATGTCCAGGGTGCTGTTGCTGATCGCCCCCGGGGTGTTGCCCACGAAGATGAAGTAGCGAAGCGAGACGCGCTGCCCGGCAGCGAGCGTGCCCAGGTCGTAGACGAGCGAAAGGGTTGAGTCCCCGCTGGCCCCATTGGGGTCCACCGACGACGCGTTGCGCAGCGCCAGCGCGTCGCGGGGGATGGCGTTGATCACGCTCGCCCGCGCCCGGGTGTCGCCCGGGGCGGCCCCCAGGGCGATGGTCAGGCCCGGCCCGAAGGCGTTGTTCGTATAGCGGGCGCTCGCCAGCGTGCCCGACGCGCTCACGTCGTTCAGGGTGCTGGCGTTGTTCTCGCCCAGCGAGACGCCCGGGTCGGGGTTGAACCCTTCCGCCCACGCCACGTTGGTGATCGACGAGAGATTCGTGTTCGTCAGCGTCACGTCGATCGCCACGAAGCTGTCGTTCTGCGAGTACGAGAAGTTGCGATCGATGCGGATCCCGCGATAGGTCGCGTCCGACGAGACGCGACGATTACTCGAGTCGTTCTGGTTGGTCAGGCTGAAGCTCTGCTCCCCGTTCAGCGCGGTGTTCGTGAAGCTGTACCCGCTTGCGGAGAGACCAAAGAAGGGCGACTGGTCAGTCGTGCGCCCGCTGACGGTGTTCTGAATGAACTCGTTGTTCCCCAGACGCAGGCCCACGTTCGACCCGGAGCTGTTGCTCGTGCCGATCGTCGCGTTGGCCGAGATGCCAATCGTGAGGTTGGAGCCCGTCAGCACCTGGGCCGGGTCGCTCACCCCGGGGTTCAGCGAGAAGGTGATCGTGTAGTTCCCCGTCGTCGCCGCCGCCACGTCCGAGCCGTCGCCGACCTGGTTGGCGTTGTACCGGAAGTTCGACGCCTCGCTCACCCCCAGGTAGTACGTCCCGGCGGTGGTGAAGATGAACCCATTGATCCCGCTGCTGTTGGTCGCCGTCGGGTTGCTCAGAACGATCTCGTTCCCTTCCGAGTTGAACAGCCGCAGCGCCGAGTTGAACGTCCCGGTGGGGGTGACGTTGGAGGTCAGGCTGTCGCCCGCAGCCGCGGTGAACGAGTAGATGTCGCGGTCGTTGCCCCCGAACCCGCCGTCGCCCAAGAAGGCGGTGCGGGTCGCGGCGGTCTGGGTGGTCAGCTCGGTCAGGGCGTTGGCCGTGCCGATCGAATCGTTGGATTCAAAGGGCCCAAAGATGTTGTTCAGGTAGGTGATGTCCAGCGCGAAGTTGAGGAGCTGGCCGGAGTTCAGCGGCGAGTTGTCGACGATGCGGAGCGTCCAGCGTCCGGCTGCCGACTGCCCGTCAAAGCCCCCCAAAGCCTGCTCGGGCTGGAAGACGCCGGTGAAGGGGGCGGCTGCGGTGGTGATCGACGACGACGCTTCGTCGTCGAAGATGGTGTTGGTGAAGTTGGCGTTCACCCCGCCCCGCCGGTTCACCAGCGTGATCTCGCGACCATTGGGGAAGCTGGTGGTCGCGGGCGAGATGAGGCTGATGGTCAGGTCCGAGTCCGAGCTGTGCGTCAGGCGGAGACGCACGTTGAGGTCGAGAATCTGACGCGAATCGGTGATGTCGATGAACGCGCTGGTCGTCCCCTGGGTCTGGGTGGGGGCGTTGGGCGGGATTCGCGTGGTCT
>JAKFUN010000221.1 GCA_021732675.1 Phycisphaerales bacterium | reverse complement strand
CCGCAGGGCGCTCCCGCTGGTGGGGCACCCGACGGGGGAGCTCCCAAGGCCTGAGTCTCCCATGGGGTGAAAAGGTTGGAAGAAGACGACAGGCTGGTGTCGCGAGGTTGCGGGTGGTGCGAAGCACGCTCCGGGCAACTCGAAGGCACGAAGCCACGACAGTGAAGACGAAGACAGACAGCAAGAGATTCGCGGACAGTTTGAATGTTGGTCAGAGTTTGGAGTAGCAGGTCATGATGATCCACGATGTCACCGCCCTCGCCGGGCGATTCAAGAACCGCAAGCGAGTCGGTCGCGGCGAAGGCTCGGGCCACGGCAAGCAGTCCGGCCGAGGCCATAAGGGCGCCAGCAGCCGCTCTGGTCACGCTTCGAAGCTCGGCTTCGAAGGTGGCCAGATGAAGTACTTCCGGCGCTTGCCGAAGTTTGGCTTCACCAACGCCAACTTCAAGATCAAGTTCTGGGCGGTGAACATCTCGGACATCATCGGCCACCCCAACTTCACCAAGGGCGGCAACGTCACCACGCAGTCGCTGATCACCGCGGGCCTCGTTCGCGACGACAGCCGCGATCTCAAGATCCTCGGCAACCTCGGCAAGGACGGGCTGAAGGTCAAGCTGAATGTCGAAGCCTCCCGCGTCACCGGCCCGGCCCGCAAGGCCATCGAAGCCGCTGGCGGCAAGGTCAACGAGACCGGCACCCGCCGCGACATGGTTCGCGGCATCGACCGCAACTCCGACGACAAGAGCCCCAAGAACCTCACCAAGAAGCTCAAGCGTGGCGGCAAGCCCAAGGCTGCGAAGGCCGAAGCGCCCGAAGCGGAGTGATCGCCCCTCGCATCTCGCGATTCGTCAGGCCGTGCCTTCGGGCGCGGCCTTTTTTTTCTCGGCCTCCTGCCACCCCGTCTCGCGACGCCTCGTAAGGACCGGAGACAGTTACACGCGAGGCTCCGCTTACGCTCATCTCTGGCAGGAAACCGTCGCTCAAATCCGTCGCGCCCAGTTTGGCATTCCTACGCTTGCCCTGGCCCGTCAGCGCGAGTTCGCGCCTTTGGGCTTTGCGTGAGTCAGGGGCGCTGACCAAGCCGGGCTAGTTGCCCCGATCGGCTCGCATTTCAAGGACCGTCGATGATCAAGACTCTGGTAAACGTCTTTAGAGTTCCCGAGCTCCGTAACAAGGTGCTCTTCACGCTCGCGATGCTGTTGGTTTTCCGCATCGGGCATTGGATCCCGCTGCCCGGGCTCAATGGCGAAGAGCTTGAGAAGGCGATGCGCACGGCGCAGGAAGGCGGGAGCGCCCTGGCCAAGGCCGCGAGCTTCGTCTCCATCTTCACCGGAGGCACCCTCGCCCACTCCACGATTTTCGGTCTGGGCATCATGCCCTACATCACCGCGGGCATCATTCTCCAGCTTCTGGGGCAGGCGATCCCGCAGATCAAGAAGCTTCAGGAAGAAGGGGCTACCGGGCGTCAGAAGATCGCGGAGTACACACGGTATCTCACGCTGGCCCTGTGCGTCTTCCAGGGTGTGGGCTGGCTTGTTGCCCTGGGCAAGTACAACCTGATTTATCTGTCTGCGCTCAACAACCCGCTCTGGTGGGTGATGGCGGTCGCGGCTCTTTCCGCCGGGTGTATGTTCCTGATGTGGCTGGGTGAACAGATCGACAAGCACGGCATCGGCAACGGCGCGTCTATGATCATCATGGCTGGCATCTTGACCGGCATGCCCAAAGCCATCAACACCGTGCGCCAGAGTTTCAATCCCGGCGACCCCAACGCGCTCGGGCCCATGAGCATTCTGCTGCTCATCGCGGGCTTCGTCTTCGTAGTGGCGGGTGCCGTCATCATGACCGTGGCCCAGCGCCGCATCCCGGTGCAGCAGGCCAAGCACACCCGCGGGCGCAAGGTTTATGGGGGTCAGAAGAGCTACCTCCCCCTGCGCGTGAACCACGGCGGGGTCATGCCCATCATCTTCGCCAGCTCGCTCATGGTGATTCCCACCGTGATCATCGGGCAGTTCAAGAGCTGGGCCGCGGCTTCTAGCTCCAACAGCTGGTGGTTCCAGATCGTCAGTTTCCTTGATTCCAATCTCCACCAGGGCGCCTTCCTTTACGTCGTCATCTACATCGCGATGATCTACCTCTTCAGCTACTTCTGGATCACCGTCCAGTTCAACCCGGAAGAAATGTCGAAGCAGCTCAAGGAGCACGGCTCGTTCATCCCCGGCCTGCGCCCAGGTCCGCGCACCGCGGAGTACCTCGAGGTGGTCATGACCCGCGTCACCTTCGTGGGCGCGGCCTTCCTGGCGATCATCGCCGTACTCCCTGCCGTCGTGCAGCGCGGAGTCAACATCGACTTCGCTGTTACCCAGTTCCTGGGGGGCACCGGCCTACTGATCGTCGTCTCGGTCGCGATGGACTTCCTGCAGCGCGTCGAGGCCAACCTCCTCATGCGGAACTACCAGGGCTTCCTGGGCGGTGAAGATGGAGCCGCCGGCCCACGCTTGCGAGGGCCTCGCCCGGCCTAACCAACAGGCCGGCAAGCAGCAGACAGGCGCGGAGAGCCGTTCTGGCCATAAATTTTCTCGGCAAGGCTATGATCAAAGCCCCCTAAGTGTCAGGCAAAGTGCAAGCCACGCCCATCGGCGGGCTTGCGGGATGGGTCGGAAAAGGAAGCACCACGATTGGCAAAGCAGGACGACAAGTTCACATTCGAAGCGGAAGTCATCGAGGCGCTCCCCAACGCCATGTTCAAAGTGCGCCTGCCCAACGAGCAGAAATCTGAGATTTTGGCCTACGTTTCTGGCAAAATGCGAATGAACTACATCCGCATCCTGCCGGGCGATCGCGTCACGGTCGAAATCACCCCCTACGACCTCTCCAAGGCCCGCATCACCTTCCGACACTAAAGTTCCACTAGTCATGCCTTCGCGGGTCTTGGGCGGGAGTGACTGGTGTTTACACTGGTTATGGGTCAAAGTCGCGGCGGCACAGAAAACTGCGAATTTTGTGATTGCGTGACTCGCCCCTGTACAGTGCCTACAATCCCGGCCCGGGAGGAATCTGACCGTTGGCATGTCCGTGGTCGGTTCGTGGTCGGAGTGGGAGTCGGGTTGAATCCGGGGTTCGGGAAGCGATCGAGAGAAGCTCAGCAACGTAGAACACCAGAAAAGAAGGTGCGAAGTGAAGGTCAAGGCAAGCGTCAAGCGGATTTGCAACGGGTGCCAGATTGTCCGCCGCAAGGGCAAGCTCCGGGTTATCTGCAAGTCCGATCCCAAGCACAAGCAGGTTCAGGGCTAGTTCATTTGGTCGTTGTGGTCCGAGGGGGGGCGGGCGTAGTCCCGTGACTCCGATGCGGGCCAGGCGACCCGGGCAGCAGCGGCGGATTGCGGTCAAAAGTTGATTTGGTAAAGGTTTGCGAAATCAGTAACGAACGAGCAGCCGGGCAGGGTTTTAGGCCGGGCGAGGAGTCGAATCAGTGCCACGCGTCGCAGGTATCGATATTCCCGACACCAAGAAGATCTTTTTCGCCCTGCAGTACATTCACGGCATCGGGCCGAAGTTCGCCAAGGACATCCTCGCTGAGGCGGGGGTCGACGGCGATCAGCGCTCGAACGAAGTGGATGAGGCAAAGCTCGCCCAGATCAACGGCATCATCGACAACACCTACATCGTCGAGGGTGCGCTCCGCCGCCAGGTCTCGCAGAACATTCAGCGTCTGAAGGATATTCGTAGCTACCGGGGTGACCGCCATCGCAAGGGCCTTCCGGTCCGCGGTCAGCGCACTCAGTCCAACGCCCGCACCCGCAAGGGCAAGAAGAAGACGGTTGCCGGCAAGAAGGGCGTCAAGGCGAAGTAAGGCTTGGCCAATCAGACTCGGGCCGCGCAGGTTGGGGCCGGACAGGTTGGGGCCGGACAGGTTGGGACGAGACAGGCAGGCCCGATCAGTTCAATCGCCAATCGCGGCACAAGGTCCGATGGCAGCGTAAACAGTGGGGCAGGCGATTCGCGTCGTTTGCCCGGGGCAGGGGTTGGAAAACTGAGTGTTCCGGGGACGACCCAGCGGGTCGGAGGATCCGAGGAAAGGCGTTATGGCAAAGGCAAAGGTTCGCAAGAACGTGACTCGGGGGATCGTGCACATCCGTGCGACCTCGAACAACACCATCGTGACGATCACCGACATGAACGGCGAGACCATCTGCTGGGACTCGGCGGGCACGATCGGCTTCAAGGGCGCGCGCAAGAGCACCCCGTTCGCCGCCACCCGCGCCGCGGAGACGTCGGCGGGCAAGGCCCGCAAGATGGGCATGAGCGAGGTCGAGATCCGCATCAAGGGCTCGGGCGCTGGGCGCGAGTCCGCGGTGAATGGGCTCGTCGCCGCCGGCATGCGCGTGACGGCGGTGGAAGACCACACGCCAGTCCCGCATAACGGGTGCCGTCCCCGTAAGCGTCGTCGCGTCTAGTTCAATCGGTTCTATCGGGCGTTGGGTGCGGCTTGCGGGGGTTCCCGTGTGCCGAGCCCTCGCCTTCGTGGCGATCGTCTGGGAAGAAGAGGTCTTGTTCACTCGGTCGGACAAGCTTGCCTCGTGATCCCATTCGCCTTGGTTCCATGCGAGTTGGCCGAGCACGGAAGAATACTACTATGACCATGCGCGTTCGCTGGCGGGGGCTGGAACTGCCTACTCGGGTCATCACGGATCCGAAGTTCAAGAGCGACACCTACGGTCGGTTCATCGTCGAGCCCTTTGAGCACGGCTTTGGCACCACGGTGGGCAACAGCCTGCGCCGCGTGCTGCTGAGCTCGCTCGAAGGCGCCGCCGTCAAGTTCATCAAAATCAAGGGCGTGCAGCACGAGTTTTCCCCGCTCAAGGGCGTGATGGAAGACGTCGTCGACATCGTCTTGAACGTGAAGAACTTGATCGTCAAGCTCGAAGGCGATGAGCCCAAGACGATGAAGCTGGCCGCGCGCGGCCCGGGCGAAGTGACCGCCGACATGATCCAGGCCGACACCGCCGTCACGATCATCAACAAAGATCTTGTCCTCGCCACGTTGACCGAGCCGATCGAGTTCGAGATGGAGCTGACCGTCGCCAAGGGCCGTGGCTACGTCCCGGCCAGCGAGCAGTACAACTCCGGGGACGAGCAGGAAATCGGCGTCATCCACATCGACAGCATCTACTCGCCCGTGCAGCGGGTTCGCTACAAGGTGGAAGACACCCGCGTCGGCCAGCGGACCAACTACGACAAGTTGACCCTCGAAATCTGGACCAACGGCACGGTCGCCCCCGACCTCGCCCTGGTCGAAGCCGCCAAGATTCTCCGCAAGCACCTGAACCCCTTCGTGCAGTACTTCGAGATCGGCGAGGAGCGAGTGAGCGAAGCCGCCGCCGCCGCTGCGAGCGTGGATGAGGAACTCATCCGCAAGCTCAACATGTCGATCAATGAGCTGGAGCTCTCGGTTCGGGCGTCGAACTGCCTGGAGTCGGCCCGCATCGAGACGGTGGGCCAGTTGGTGACTCAGAACGACGCGGAACTGCTGAAGCTCCGCTCGTTTGGCCGCACCTCGCTGCGTGAAGTGAAGCGCAAGCTTCAGGACATCAGCTTGGACCTGGGCATGACCCTTCCCGAGGGGTATTCGGTGGCTCCGGCGCAGATTCCCACGATGTGATGCCTCAATGGCCGCCCGGCTCGTGCGATCGGCCTAAACTCTTGACCCGTTCCGGAGCGGCTCGCCGCCGCTTCGGAGTCTTTCCCCCGGCCCGTCACCTGGCTGGGTTGCGTGAGAAGTAGTAGGGACACCCGGCCCCGTGCCCGTCCCTTTGGTTTCAGCGGAGTATTGAATCATGCGTCACGGCAGGGCTGGATATCGACTCGGACGGAAGACCGCGCACCGCACCTCCACGCTGCGAAACCTCGCCGCGGGCCTCTTTGAACACGGCCAGATCGTCACCACGATCCCCAAGGCCAAGGCCGTCGCCCCGATGATCGAGAAGATCATCACCGCCGCCAAGAGCGGGACCCTGGCCGATCGCCGGCGCATCATCGCCAAGCTCGGTGGCGATCGCCTCGGCTTTGACTGGCTTTACCTCCCCAAGAAGGCCACCGAGGCCGAGCAGGAAGCCGTTCAGAAGCTCCGCGATCACTCCAGCCAGTTCTTTGACCTGCCCGAGAGCAGCCAGGTCGAACGCAACCGCTACGGCGAGCTGCGCAAGGCCCCCAAGCTCGTCAAGCACATCTTCGACCACGTCGCTCCCCGCTTCGCGGATCGCACCGGTGGCTACACCCGCATCGTCAAGCTCGGACGCCATCGCGTCGGTGACGGCACCGAACTCTGCGTGCTGCAGTTCGTCGGTGCCGAAGACGGCGCCGAGATCAGCGGCCAGCGCAGCACCCGCCGCAAGACCGCCGATAAGCGCCGCGAGTATGCCGCGTCCCTCAAGAAGGCCGAACCCGCGGCCTAATCGCTCGCGGGGCCATCCCGCGGCACGGGCTTCCAGCTCGTGATCCGAGGAGGTTGCGGCTCCACAACTGAGTTCGTCTCACACGGACCCGGCGACTTTTCGCCGGGTTCATGTTTTGGGGGAACCCCCATCGGGTGCCGCGTGCTTGTGGCGTTCTTTCGGTGGCAGCACGGCTCTCCAGAGCGCTGGCCTGCTGACTCACCGCTCCCTCTCATTGTCCTAACCTGGCCGCTTGCGTTCTCACCGGATTGCCCCCGGTACTCTTTGGGGCGCCTGGGCTGTTAGACCCCTTCTAGAGCGTCATCTTTCTGTGCTTTCCCCACCAATGTGTGGAGTACGGGCTTCTGCTGGAGTCTTTGCCGGCCTCGTGCTCATTCTGTGGAAAAAACGCAAGTGACAGTCGCATCACGCAGGAATATCGAATCTGATAGTATGTTTGCAATGTGTGCCGTGAGCGTTCTCGGTGCAAACCTTGAGTTGGAAAAGGAGCATTCATGAATCCGAAGTGTCAAGCTAGTAATGTTCTACGTCGCGAAAAGCAACTCAGCACGTTGTTTCTGACAACGCAGCCGCGTCTGTTTCCGGCTGCTCGGGTGTTGCTGATGTTGGTGTGGACGATGCTCGTCGGCGGGGTGGCATCCGATGCCTTCGCTCAGACCCGAACATGGACCGGCGCAGTCTCGAACGATTGGTCGGTCGCTGGAAACTGGACACCGTCAGGAGTTCCGACGGCCACATCGGATGTGGTTATCCCCGCTGGGGCGACGCCGACGCTGAACCAGAACGTGTCGGTCAGAAGCGTCTCGGTCAGCGGCCAGTTGTTGGTGAACTCCACGCTGTCCCTCTCAAATGGGCTCACGATGGATTCGGGGCGGGTCACGTTCAACACCGGAACGCAGAACGGAGGTCTGTTCTTGCAAGGTGGGACCCAGACCGTCGGTGGTACGGGGACCTTGACCTTTTCAAGCGATGCGTCCTTGTTTGCGATCGGAGCCTCCGTAACGGTTGCACCGGGCGTCTCGATCGTCGCTACGGGCGGGAATTCGCGACTGAGGACTGACCCGACCGGCAGCATGAACGTGCTTGGGACGGTGGAAGCTAGATCGGGGAACATCACCGTGAGCGGGGTCTTCGCCAACTCCGATAGCGCAGGCACCTGGACGGGTGGAACATGGCGAGCAACTTCAGCCGGGATCTTCTTGCCATCGATCACCACCATCGGCCAAAGCACGACATTTATCTTTGCGGGTGGTTTCATCGATGGCTTCAGCACCGTGAACTTCAACGCCGGTGCGATCCGGCTAGAGGCTGGCGTCGACCTCGCGATTTCCCCGGGCAGCGCCTTTTTCAACGCAGGCTCGATGAGCCTTAGCGCGGGGAGTGTTTTTACGGTTCAGAATCAGGAGTTTCGTCAGCTTGCGGGCGGCTCGTTGAACATGTTCATTGGCGGGCCTGCTCCGAGTCAGCTTGCGCAGGTTGTCACCACTGGTAGCCGGGCTGTTCGTCTGGCGGGTGCCCTGAGCGTGAGCTACACCGGTTTGGCGCCTCTCGATCCGTGCTCTACCTTCCTGCTCGTTGGCGGCTCTCAGCGTGTCGGGGCGTTCTCATCCAACGCGTTTGCCTTGCCCTCGGGTCAGTTCGGCGAAGCACTCACGCTGGCCAACAGCCTGAGTCTCCGAGTTCGCAACCAGGGCGAATCCTGCCCCGCAGCCCCCACCTGCGATGCTGACTTCAACAATGACGGAAATGCTGACGCGGCCGACGTTGACGCGCTCATCAACGTCATCGCGGGCGGCCTCTGCCCCTGAGGAGTGCAATCCCTCCGATAGGGTGAGCTGAAAAGAGTGATCAACGAGGGCGAGGTGGCGCTACTTTGTCGCGGCCTCGCCCTTTTGGTTTTTGTCACCTCGGCGGGCAAGCAGGTTGGTTTATGCCCGAGTACGTGCACTGAGTTTCTTGCGTTTGGTGGCCGGCTCGATGAACGGCAAGTAAGAGGTCGACATCGGTGCAGTCGAGACTGCGCAGCGGTGATCGGCAGGCAACTTGGTCCCCCTCCCAAGCTTGGCCGCACTCAGCGTCTGCTACTTCCCCAGTGCCCCCCGCCCCGGCGGGATTTCGAGCCTCTCGCGGGTGGTGCAATACGCCCCCGGGCCGCCCATGCGGCCGATGGCGTCGAGCAGGCCCGCGTCGATGTGCAGGCGATCGTTGATGATTTCATCGCGCACGTGTACGCGCAGCACTTCGCCGATTACGATGTTCCCCCCGGCCGGCTGGCCCGGGTTGGTGCGGATCACCTGCGTGGTCTTGCATTCGTAGCTGATCAGGCTCTCCGCCACGCGGGGGGCCTTGATGGCCTCACTAGGCGCGGCGGTGAAGCCTGCGAGCTCAAACTCGCTTTCGCCATAGGCGAGGGGCTCGGCGCAGGCCGCCATTTGGCGGGCGATGGAGACCGACACGATGTTCACGACAAACTCACCGGTCCCCCCTTCGCTCAGCGGCTTGGCGTTGCGAAGCGAGTCCTTTTCAGTGCCCTGCTCGGTATTGGCTGGGCAGAAGAGCAGGGTCATGGGGTTGCTGCCCACCCCGGCAAAGAACGAGAAGGGTGCGACATTGACGTGGCCGCCGGGCGAGATGGTGCTGACCAGGGCGATGGGCCGGGGGACGATCCCACCGATGAGGAGTTTGTAGCGGTCCACTTGGGCGAGCTGAGCGGGGGAGAGGATCATGCTCCAGCGTATCGCCGCAACCCGTGGGGTGTGCATGTCAGGCGGGCAGGGCGCCAAGTGCCGGCAAGCCAAGGTGCGGGCGGCCCAAAAACCAAAATCCCCGGGCAAGCCGGGGATGTGGTGGGGGGGGGGACCCCGAAAACAGGATACACGAACCCAATGGGCAGAGCCGGACTTGAACCGGCGACACCCGCATTTTCAATGCGGTGCTCTACCAGCTGAGCTACCTGCCCGAAGTGCGGCCTTCCGCACGCGAGAGGGAAGGGTATCGCTTCCCGGCCTCAGGTCAACTCAACTCCTGCCAACAACCCAACCCCGCCGGCCCCCGCCGGCGAACCCCGCCTGCCACACTGCTGCCGGGGGATTTGTGAAACCTGGCCAGCGCATCGTTAACTCTGCGCAAAGTGTTTGTATAGGAGATGAAGTTGACGAGGCAGCCTCCTAAACTTACTCGCTTGGAGGAAGTGCCCGTCTGCGGAAACGCAGGCGGAGCCAGCAGAGATTTGAGGCTTCCGGAAAATTCGTTGTCGGCCTGATGTTTGGTCCCATCCACGCTGTTCTGCGCGACATTGGGGCTGGGCTTGGGGTGGTGGCTTTTTCGGCTCTGCTGCGGCATTGTTTCGGTGGCTGTTCGTGCTGTGTATGCACCGAGCGGCCGATTGGATGTTTCGCAGGAGAGAATGAGATGAAGAACATTGTTTTGGCGACCCTTGCTCTGGCCGGTCTGGCCGCGAGCGTCAACGCCGGTGTGCTGATCACCCCGGGCAACCTGGTGACCTATCGCGTGGGCACGGGCTCGGGCACGCTTTCCAACGCCGGCACCGCCGTGTTTGTTGATGAGTACACCCCGGCCGGCACGCTGGTGCAGTCGATCGCCCTGCCGACCTCCGGCAACAACGCCTTCGTGGCGTCGGGCACCGCGACCAGCGAGGGTGGGTTGACGATCTCCCCCGATGGCCGTTACATCACGCTGACCGGCTACAACGCCGCGACGGGCACCACGGGCATCGCCGCGACCACCAGCGCCAATGTCGCCCGCACCGTCGCGATCATCGACACCACCACTGGCAACACGACCTACACCCGCCTCGATACCGCCTCGTTCTCGGGCAACAACATCCGCTCGGCCGTTTCCGACGGCACCAACATCTGGGCCGCTGGCGCCAACAGCGGCGTTCGCTACACCACCGCGGGCAACGGCACCACGGTTCAGGTATCGACCTCGGTGACCAACACCCGCCAGGTCAACATCTTCAATGGCCAGCTCTACGTCACCGCCAGCAGCGGTGCCTTCCGCACCAACACGGTCGGCACCGGCCTTCCGACCACCTCGGGCCAGACCATCGCCAACCTCCCCGGCATTCCGACCGGCAGCGGCAGCGCTTATCAGTTCTTCTTTGCCGATCTCTCCGCCACCGTCGCGGGCGTCGACACCCTGTACATCGCTGACGACGCCGCCGGCCTCCAGAAGTTCGCCCTCGTCGGCGGCTCTTGGGTCGCCCGGGGCACCGTCGGCACGGGTACCAACGCCTATCGCGGCCTCACCGCCACGGTCAACGCTGGCGTCGTCACCCTCTTCGCCACCGGCAACGGCACCTCGCTCGTCACCCTCACCGACGGCAGCGGCTACAACGCCAACCTGACCGGCTCGGTCACCACCCTCGCCGCCGCGGGCACCAACACCGCCATCCGCGGCATCGGCTACATCCCGGTTCCCACCCCCGGCTCGCTCGCCCTGCTCGGCCTGGGTGGCCTGGTCGCGGCCCGCCGCCGCCGGTAAGCCCCTTCCTCTCGGACTCCTCTGAGAGGCTCCATACACACGCTGGGCCCGAGATCTTTCCGATCTCGGGCCTTGTTGTTTTTGGGCCTAGCGACTCGCAACCAACCCCCTCGGCCAGCGACCTCTCTCCGTACACTCCACGATGATCCCGCCCAACATGACGCCCGCTCAGATCCCCGCAGTTTTGCACGCCGCGGAGCAAGCGGCCAATCGCGGCAACCTCATCATGGCCGAAGGCATGATCCGTGATTGCCTGCTGGATGATCGCCTCAACCACCCCGGGCTCCACCACATGCTCGCCCGGATCGGCATCGCCAGCGAAGCCTTCTGGGGGGTCGCGGACAATCTGCGCAACTTGCAGCGATCGCTTCCCAGGCCCGACCCCGCCATCGAGGCCAACATTCGCGAGATGGAGGCCCGCCACGCCGCCCAGCGGCAGGCCTTTGCCGCTCAGCAGCGGTTTATGCTCATTCGGGCGTGGGGTTGCGGCTTCTGCTCAGACCTGGACCACGTGCTGGGGTGTTTGCTGCTCGCAGAGATCACCGGTCGCACGCCGGTGGTGCGATGGGGGAAGGAGAGCCTCTTCTGCGACCCCGGCGTGCCGGACGCATGGGTGCAGTTTTTCGAGCCGGTTTCGCCCGTGCGCTTTGAGGACCTCCCGCTGGCGGAGTTGTGGCCCCCGAAGTGGACGCCGGAAAACCTCGACAGCGGGCGGGTGAATCGCGACCAAGGCCCGTGGTCGCGCATGCAGTACCTGCATTATCTGGCCCGCCCCGAGCAGGTGGTGGTGATGGACTTCATCTGCCGCGTGGTGAGTGTGTTGCCGTGGGTCCCAACCGGGCACTGGCTGCACGGATCGACCACCCGGGCCGCGATGCGGGCGCTTACGAAAAAGTACTTGAAGCCCATCGCGCCGATCAACCAGGCGGCCGACGAGTTCTACCAGCAGCATCTCGCCCCCGGGCCCGCGATCGCGGTTCACATTCGCGGGAGCGACAAGACCGCCGAGGACGAGGCCCTGCACGCGGGCAACCAGGCCCTGCGTGCCGGGGTGGTGGCGCTGGCCCACAAGCACGCGGGCTCGAAGATCTTTCTGTTGACCGATTCCACGAGCGAGCTGGAACAGATGCGGGCCGAGCTCGGGGAGCGGGTGGTGACGACCACCGCGACCCGAACCGCGGGAGAGACCGGGGTTCACTTCTTGCCCGGGCTCGAGCGGGCTAGGTTGGGGCGCGAGGTGATGATCGATATGTACGTTGCCGCCCGCTGCGCCGCCTTGATTGGCCCGGGCAACAGCAACGTCTCCTGCATGATCGAACACCTGAAGGACTGGCCCCCCAACACCATCCGTTTTCAGATGGAAAACTTCCACTTTCTCCGCAACTACTTTGGGTACGACTGGTAGGCAGACGTAACCTAGGTGCATGTCTCACCAGCACCAGCGGGCGGCGATTCTCTCCGTGGGCGACGAGCTCACCCTGGGTCAAACTCTCGACACCAACTCCAAATGGCTCTCTGAGCAACTGCGCGATGCGGGGGTGGTGCCCATCGAGCACGTCACCATTCCTGACGACATCGAAGCCCAGATCCGTGCCTTCACACGCTTGGCAACCGTCGCCGACATCGTGATCTGCTCCGGTGGGCTTGGGCCGACGCTGGATGATCTGACGCGCCAAGCCCTTGCGGGCGCCATGGGCGACACGCTGGTTGAAGACGCGGAATCACTGGAGCAAGTGACGGGCTGGTACGCGAGCCGCAAGCGGGTGATGCCCGAGATGAACCGCGTGCAAGCCCTCAGGCCGACCAAGGGCCGGTGCATCCCCAACCCGCACGGCACCGCGCCCGGGCTCTTCGGGGTAATCGCGCAGCCGGGCAGCGCCTGTGACGTCTACTGCCTGCCCGGGCCCCCAGGAGAGATGAAGCCGATGTTCGAGGCCGCCGTGCGCCCCAACCTGCGCCCCGCGCCGGGTCGCAGCGTGCGCACGCGCGTGCTGCACAGCTTTGGGATGGGCGAGTCGGATCTCGCCAAGCTGCTGGGTGACATGATGCGGCGCGACCATGTGCCGATGGTGGGGACGACGGCCTCGGGAGGCGTGGTCTCGGTGCGGGTCCGCTATGAGGGTCCGCTGAGTGTTGCCCAGGCCGACGCGCTGCTTGACCAGACCGAAGCCCGCGTGCGCGAGCTGGCCGGCGGGTTCATTTTCGGGGTCGGAACGCAGACCCTGCCCGACGTGGTGCTCCAGCTTGTGCGCGAGCGAGCCCAGACGCTGGGCGTGGCCGAGAGCTGCACGGGCGGGCTGCTGGGCAAGACCCTCTCGGATGTTCCCGGCAGCTCGGATGTCTTTGCGGGCGGCTTGATCACCTATTCGAATCGGCTGAAGGCCGCGTTGGCGGGGGTGGGGGA
>JAKFUN010000193.1 GCA_021732675.1 Phycisphaerales bacterium | reverse complement strand
GGGCGGGGTGGGGCGCCGCGACGGCCCGGCACGCACTTTGCCTTCGGACTTGTCGGATGCAGAACGCGCACACGCCAGTTCAAGCCGGTTGCGGGGTCTTTGGACCCCGGCTGAATCTGCTTTTGTCGTGCGCGGGGTGGCAACTGGATTCTTGGGTAAACCATCTCCCCCGATTGCTTGAGCCCATGGGGGTTTTCTCGCTTCGGGCTCAGAGTGGCGCCGAGGCGTCGCGGGTGATCAAGAGCAACCCGATTCATATCGCGGTGGTGGATTTGGGGTTGCCGCTGGAGCAGAAAGCCCCGGAGACCGAGCCGGTGCCGGAGCTTGAAGAAGGCGGCCCGAGGCTGTTGGAACTCCTAGCGAGGCTGAGCGAGCCCCCTCCGGTGGTGGCGATCAAGCGCAGCCGCACGAGCCGGGATGATCGGCGCGACATGGGCGAGGCGTTGCGGCTGGGGGCCTTCGCGGTGATCGACCGCCCGCGGGACATGAACGATTTGAACGTGATGTTGGAGGTGCTCCGGCGCGTGCTGGAGCGGCATTATCGCGGCAAGTGGCCGGGGTAGGCCCGTACCGGGTAAGTATTGGTTTGGGTGGGTGGCATTGCTCTCCAGAGCAGTGCAGCAGGGTGGTTTGTGGGAGCACCGCTCTGGAGAGCGGTGCCACCAAAGAGCAGATCGAGCAGGGTTTCAGAAAGGAAGAGCGATGAGCAAGAAGAGCAGCAGCAGCATTCGTCCCCTCGGCGACAAGATCCTCGTGAAGCGCGACGAAGCGCAGACCAAGACCGACAGCGGCATTTATCTCCCCGAATCCAGCAAGGACAAGCCCAAGACTGGGACGATCGAGGCCGTCGGCACCGGCAACATCAACACCGACACCGGCGAGCGGATCCCGCTTTCGGTCAAGAAGGGTGACAAGGTCATCTTCTCGTCGTACGCCGGCACCGAAGTGAAGCTTGAGGGCACCGAGCTGCTGATCATGTCGGAAGAGGACATTCTTGCGGTGATCGACTGAGGGGGAAGGCACTAGGCACTCGGGATGGCGATGCACGCCCGGGATGAGCCGCTCGGCGAATCCCGAGATCGGTGGTGCGGGCGTGGGTTTGATGGAGCGGGTGATCGAAGGAGACGAGACGACGATGACCCCCGAGCAACTCCGGATCGCCCTTCGCGAACTGAACGGCGAGCGTGACGCCGTGTTTGCCTTTGCCGAAATGCCCTCGCACGAGTGTCACCTGCATGTGCCCAGCGCGATTCTCATTCCCGACGAGCCGGATCATCTGGTGAAAGTAACCGACGGGAAGAACCTGTACATCATCGAGCCGGACCGCGTGGTCTGGATCAAAGTCAGCCTGAAACCGAAGTTGTCGTAAAGCAGTTTTACCACAGAGGCACAGAGGCATAGAGGAGGAATGAAGAAGCGAGAGACAAAGCGGTTGGGGGGCTCAACGAGGCTCGCCGGACGCACTTTCTAGTTTCTTCTTTTCTTCTCTGTGTCTCTGTGCCTCTGTGGTGAGTTCTTAGAAAGGAACACACATGGCCGCCAAATCGATCGCGTATAACACCGATGCCCGTGAGCGCATCCTGCGGGGCGTGCAGAAGCTCGCCCACGCTGTGAAGGTCACCCTTGGTCCCTCCGGGCGCGTCGTCGTCCTGGAGAAGTCGTTCGGGGCCCCGACCGTCACCAAGGACGGCGTGACCGTCGCCAAGGAGATCGAGCTGGAAGACCAGTACGAGAACCTCGGCGCCCAGATGGTCAAGGAAGTGGCTCAAAAGGCCAGCAAAGACGCGGGCGACGGCACCACCACCGCGACGATTTACGCCGAGGCGATCTACGCCGAGGGCCTGAAGGTCATCACCAGCGGGGCCAACCCCAACCTGGTGAAGCGCGGCATCGACGCCGGGGTCACCGCCATCGTCGACGAGCTTAATCGCATGTCCAAGAAGGTCGATTCCTCGAAGGAGATCGCCCAGGTCGGCACCTGCAGCGCCAACCAGGACAGCGAAATCGGCAAGATCATCGCCGAGGCGATGGACAAGGTGGGCAAGGACGGCGTCATCACCGTCGAAGAGGGCAAGAGCCTGTCGACCGAGGTCGAGCTGGTCGAGGGCATGCAGTTTGACAAGGGCTATCTCAGCCCCCACTTCGTGACCAACCAGACCACGATGGAGGCGACGCTCGACAACCCTTACGTGCTCATCTTTGAGAAGAAGATCAGCAGCGCCAAGGACATGCTGCCCATCTTGGGTCGCATCGCCGAGCAGGGGGCGAGCCTGCTCATCATCGCCGAGGACATTGATGGCGAGGCGCTCGCCACGCTGGTGGTCAACAAGATTCGCGGCGTGCTGAAGGTCGCGGCGGTCAAGGCCCCGGGCTTTGGCGATCGCCGTAAGGAGATGCTGGGCGACATCGCGACCCTCACCGGCGGCAAGGCCATCATGGAAGAGCTGGGCATCGAGCTGGAGAAGGTGGAGCTCGCGGACCTGGGCCGCGCCAAGAAGGTGACAATCGACAAGGACAACACCACGATCGTCGAGGGTGCGGGCAAGACCGATGAGATCAAGGGGCGCATCGACATGATCCGCCACCAGATCGAGGCGACCAGCAGCGACTACGACCGTGAGAAGCTGGAAGAGCGTCTGGCCAAGCTGGCCGGGGGCGTGGCCCAGATCAACGTCGGGGCGGCCACCGAAGTTGAGATGAAGGAGAAGAAGGCCCGCGTGGAAGACGCGCTGCATGCCTGTCGTGCGGCGGTCGAAGAGGGCATCCTGCCCGGTGGCGGCGTGGCCGTGCTGCGGGCCCGGCGCGCGATGGACAAGCTCCGCAAGAAGTTTGATGGGGATGAGCGGGCCGGGCTCGACATCGTTTACCGCGCCGTCGCGGCCCCGGTCAAGCAGATCGCGGCCAACTGCGGCCTGGATGGCTCGGTCATCGCCAGCAAGGTGGAAGAGAGCAGCGAAACCAATTTTGGTTACAACGCCCTCACCCACGAGTATGGCGACCTGCTCAAGATGGGCGTGATCGTGCCCACCAAGGTTGAGCGAGTGGCGCTGCAGAACGCAGCAAGCGTGGCGGGCCTGCTGCTGACCACCGAGGCTGCGATCGTGGAGATCAAGGAAAAGAAGAAGCCGGCGGGTGGGCATGACCACTCGCATGATGACATGGATTATTGATAGAACGTATTGCCGAGAACTCCGAAGCCCACGGGTTTACACCCGTGGGCTTCTTTGTTATTCTTACGGGTATGGGAACGCGAATCGCCGACGCGTGGAACGGGTGGTATCACCTCAATGGCAACACGTACGGGACGTGGATCCGGGGTGACGAACGGGGCTGGCGGGCCCGGCACCATCGTGAGCAGGTGGAAGGGGATTGCGATTAGCTTTAGCCGCGAAGCGGCGCTCGTACCGAGTCTGGGGCGGAAGGCCCGTAAAAGTAGCTTTGAGTTCCGGATCGGAGCCATCCCCAGGCGTCCGCACGGGGCTCGGTTCGGGTGTCCTTTCGAGCCCTTGCGGGTGGTCGCCGCCCCCACCCAGCGCAAACCTTTGCCCAGTCACCTGGGTGAACAACGTCCAACTCAAGATAGGCGTTGTCGCAGCGGCCAAAACTATGTACGCTCACGCCAGCGTTCGGGAGAGTCGCGTCAGGTTTTCAGGAGCATCTTCATGGCCAAGGCAGTCAACCCCATCAAGGCGATTAAGGGCGGCGTCACGCAGGTCAAGAACACCGCGACTGCCGTCAAGATGAACAACCAGAACGTCAAGAATGGCACCGCGCTCACGGCGATGGGCAAGCCCGCACCCACCAAGCTCACCATGGGGCCCAAGCAGATCGTCAAGTCGTTCGTGGCGGGCGCGAAGGACCCTAAGGGCGCGGCCACTCGGGCCGGCCAACTTAAGGCCATGAAGAAGGCGTAAGCACAGGCCGCCCCCGGGCGCGGGGACGCTTTGCAGCGTCGCTTCAGCGCACGGACAGGCGGCCTGTGTGGAGTGGGCAGTTCCAGTGCTCGGGTCATCCGCCGCTGAGCATCCGCCGCCCGGGAGTGACCAGAAGACTGGCGTTGGCGATGTGGCCGAGCACCATCGGCACGTAGCTTTCGATGGGTCGTCGAGGCGTGGGCCTGGTGACGCGCGGCTTCACCTCAGCCTCGACTTCAGGCGGGAAGGGGCTCGCACGCCACAACTCCGCGCCGATCACCAGCAGGTTGTCGTGGACGTGGGCGACGCGCCGGACACGCGCGATCAGCGGGCGCTCGAACTCCGGACTTCCCTCCAGAGAAAGCTCGATCAACGTGTCGGGAGCCGGCGCGACCTGGCCCCGCCACGCGAAGGCGAGCCCGTCTTCGGATCGCTCCAGCAGCAACGCGCTCTTGGCAAAGTCGGTGGGCGAGAGGCGCCACGCGATAGCGTCGGCGCGGCGGGTGCGGGGCTGGGTTCTCTTCTCTGAGTGTGTCGTGTTCATGCGGCCTCCTTGTGCTGCTGGGTGCGGGGCGAACCCTCGTCCACGTCGTTGATGAGGCTCCAGTCCCGACGCGGGCGGCTGGAGGCCTCGGGCTTGTTCCGCCCGCTGATCCACCGGCAGGCCAGCCGAGTTTCAGGTTCCCCGTCGCGATGGATGTGCTCGATGCGCACCACCCGCGCCCAGCGCGGGGGCTCGCTCCGACGCGACAGCGTGCGGATCTTTCCGCCATGCCCCACCGGCGCCTCGCCCGAGATCGACAGCGCGATCCCGGTGCGAGAGAGGTTGAGCACCCGGGCGGCCCTGAGGGGCGCGTGTGTCCCTTCGTGCCAGGCGATCTTCTCGCCGGTTGGGTACGTTCGTTCATGGTCACGGTGATTCATTCGCATAAATCTCTCCTGTTTGGGGTCATGGTGATGCAGACATGTGAACCAAGAGACAGCCTGATCCCCGCGTCGGGGATGTAGGAAACCAGAGATGCGCGGAGTGTGCGGGTGGCGTTATGCCGCGGCGAGTTGCCCGGGCTCGAGCGCGTGGATGGCGTCGACGACGCCGGGATGGAACTGGCGGCCCCGCTCGGCCCGCAGCTCGCAGAGGGCCTGGGGCAGATCCCGCGATTTGGTGTACGCGCGGAGACTGATCATCGACACCAGGGCGTCACAGGCCGCGACGACGGAGGCGAGGTCGGGTGCTGCTGTGGTGGGGGCTTCGTCAAAGCGATGATGATGATTGTGAACTGTCTGGGCCGCGGCGTCCGGCGCGTCCACGGCTCGAAGCAGCTCGGCGCCAAAGCGAGCGTGCTCGTTGATGAAGCGGCGTTCGTCTTCGCTCAGAAGCCGGGGCAAGGCGAGCAACGGCTCGGGGACGCCGATCTTGCCGATGTCATGAAACTCGGCGGCGAGTTGAAGGTGCTCGGTTTGTGATTCGGGAAGGTTCAGGCGTCGGGCGACCAGGTTGGCGAGATTCCGGACGCGCTCCCCGTGGGGGCCTGTGTGTTCGAGCTGCGTGACGCCCAGCCCGCAGCGAAGCCGCTGCAAAAGAAGGCTTAGACGCTGCTGCGAGGTGGTGGACGGGTCGGCGCCAATCTCGTAGGCCATGTTGGCAGCGTGAACCATGGGCCAGGTGCAGACCCGGTTGCGGCCGGTCTCCTTGGCGAAGTACATGGCATGATCGGCCCGATTGATAGCACTGGCACCCGGGCGGTCGGACGTCGTGACCTCGACGCCGATGCTCGCGGTTTGTGGACCAAGGGGGTGGGGAAGGTTGACCTGCGATTCGATGCTTCGACGGAGGTTGTCCGCCCAGATCCAGGCTTCGGTGAGGGTTTCGGACTGGCGGATCACGACAAACTCTTCACCCCCCCAGCGTGCCGCCAGGTCGCCACCACGCAGGTGGCCTTTGATGACATCCGCAGTGCGGCAAAGCACTTGATCACCGGCGCAGTGTCCGAGCGTGTCGTTCACACGCTTGAAGTGGTCGAGGTCGATGAAGACCACGCTGGACTGGGCCCGACGATCGGAATGCCGCCCGTCCGAAGAAAGAGCCGCCTCGATCCCGGCGCGGTTGAGAAGTCCGGTCAGCGGGTCGATATGCACCCGCCGTGCCAGAGCTCGCATCCTGCGATTCATGACGCGCCGCTCGGTGCGCCGGGCGAGCGCCTCGGCCATCGCGCTCTCGACACGGTTCCAGAGGACGCAGCCCCGAACCGCGTCATCCTTGTGCACGAAGTCCGACCCGCCCCGACGGATCGAGTCGATCACCACCCGCTGCTCCTCGCTGCTGGAGACGACAATCCGGGGCACGCCTTCCTGCAGACCCGTGAGGTTCGCCAAAAGCTCAGGAGCGGTGTGGACGCCGAGATTGAAGTCCAGCACCAGGCAGTCAAAGCGTTCGGTCCGTGCGATCTCAAGTAGCTCGCACCGGTTGGAAACGATCTTGACCTCCACAAAGGGCCGACCCTTGGTGAGCGACAGTTGCAGCAGGTGCTGATGATCCGGGTTGTCTTCCGCCAGCAGGATGCGTGTCTTGAACATACGTAGCTCCTCGTTGTGGGCATAGCCACATCGGCTGGCGTCGTTGAGAGTTTCGCGGCAGATTCAGTGGTCGGCTTTTTTTTTTCGCGCTGCCGTGCGTTATCACAGGGGTACCTTACCGCAACCCATGCGGGTGACCCTATCTGGGTGCAGGACCCCTCAAAACACAGGCAAAAACCCGAGAAATTTGGCTATGCACCCCGACCAAGCCCCGGGTATCGACACCATCTTCGCCCGGTTGTGGGGGAGACTCTGCCAGCGATTCGCGGCCAAGCCCGCGCACGAATCCGCCTGCGACCGGCGCTGGCCCGCATCTTCGTCAAAGACATGGCGAGTTGTGGATCTGGAAACCAAGGCTATGGGGCCCCATCCGGGGCTGGCCGTGACCTCTCACGAGGTTAAGGTGCCCGCTTGGCCGGGATTCAGTAAAACCGGGGCGGCGTCCGACTCCGACACTGGCTGACGCCCGGGCAAAATCACCCGAAATCTGGCTCCCGCCCCGGGCTCTACCCAGGCTTGCCCGCCATATCGGGTGGCGACGTGCCGAACCAGCGCCAACCCAACCCCCGTCCCCTCGGCTTGATTCGGCAACCGTTCAAAGAGCCCGAAGATTCGCTCGGCGTCGGCGGCGGGCACTCCCGGGCCCTTGTCG
Source organism: Phycisphaerales bacterium (assembly GCA_021732675.1). GTDB lineage: Bacteria > Planctomycetota > Phycisphaerae > Phycisphaerales > UBA1924 > RI-211. The sequence goes on along the minus strand of JAKFUN010000193.1, from coordinate 6,235 downwards.
TTCACGCCCAGTTCAACCCAGTCGGCGTCGACATGGCGCGAGACAACCTCGATAGCCTGCTCCGAGCCGCCGCAGCCGTAACGAATCGAGTTTCCGATCAGATTCTCAAGCACCTGCTCCAGGTGCTGCGGGTCGCACCATACCTCGGGCGCCTCCAGCCCGACCCGCATGGCGATCCCCCGCGCCGCCAGTTCGTCCGCCCTGCCTTCGATCGCGGCCCGGATCGCAGCGTCGAGATCGTTCAACTGCGGCTCGGGCATGCGCTGTCCCACCCGGCTCAGGCGCACCAGCCCGTCAATCTTCGTGCGCAGCCGCTCAGTTGCGCCCTGCACCCGCTTCAGATAGGCCTTCAAGTCTCGCATCTCACTCGGGGCGCTATCCAGATTCATGTGCCCCAAGTAGCCCAGGATTGTCACGATCGGAGTGCGAAGATCATGCGAGAGCGACAGCACGCAACGCTCAAGCTCGGCGTTCTTCTCTACCAGAAGCGTGTTGAGGCTCTGCAGCTCGCAATGGGCCCGGTGCTGCTCGGTGATATCCATGACCAAGACCAGCGTTGCGTCGCTGCTTCCTCTGGTCACCGGATTGAACGTCAGGCTGAGCGGGAAGACCGTCCCATCGCTGCGTCGCCCCCGCCATTGCCTGGGCGCATTCCCCAGCCCCAGCGCCGCCGGACAGCGGGTCAACTCTCCATCGGTCCACAGGGCTCCGGAGCCAGGAACGAGCATTTCTAAGGTCTGGCCCAGGATCTGGTCGCGCGGGGTTTGGAACATTCGCTCCACGCTGCGATTGACCAGCGCGATTTTCCCTTGGGCGTCAACCTCGATAACTCCCACCGGGATGGCCTCGATGACATCGATCACGGTCCGCTCCGTTCGGCGAAATGAACATGGTGTTCCTGGCTGGCAGTGCTGACTCCGATATCCTCACAGGTCATCGTCCGATCACCCGGGCGGATCGACGTCGGGTCTGGCAATTTTTGGCTGCGTTGCCGCCGAATAACCCGAAACAGGGGTTCGCAGCGCAACAACATGCTGCCCTGTTTCGGAAAAGGCTGACAAGCCGCAGCGACGTCGATCCCGTGCGGGCTTTGCGAGCCCCCGCTCAACTTCGTTCGGGGCCGTCATCCTTGCCTTCAACGCGACATCCGCGATGGGCGGAGTTTCACCCCGGCAATCGATCTCCCCGGCGTTCGATTCTGCCTTTCGGCGGTCCTCAGGCCTTCTTCGCCAACACCTGCACGGGCTTGAACGTCCCCTCGAGGATCGTCTTGCTGTCGGCCTTGAGCCACCCTTCGAGCACGCCCGCGTAGACGCTCCGGAAGTCCAGCTTGTACTTGAGGTCCCCCTCGTCCAGATCGCGCAGGCTCGGGTGCTCGCCGATCACGCCCTTCTTGACCATTGGCCCGGCGATGAACATCGGGGCCGCGGTGCCGTGGTCGGTGCCCTGGCTCTTGTTCTGGGCGACGCGACGACCGAACTCCGAAAAGCTCATGGTCATCACGCGGCCATCGTTGCCCTGGGCCTTGAGGTCGGTGTAGAACGCCTTGAGGGCGGCTGCGAACTGATTCAGCAACTGCCCGTGCCGCCCCTGGGCCCCGCCTTGGGCGCTGTGGGTGTCGAAGCTGCCATGCGTCACGTAGTAGACGCGGGTTTTGAGCCCGGCGCGGATCATGCTCGCGACCATGCCGAGCTGCCGCCCGATGTCGCTGCCCGGAAAAGCCGTTTGCGGCTTCTTGGCCACGGCTTTGCGGATGAGGTCGCTGCTGACCTGGGCGTCAAGCGCGGTACGCAACAGAAACTCAGAGTTTGAACCCTTGCGAGCCGCGGGACCCTCGCCCTGGATGCGATTGTTGAGCGATTCGTATGGTTCGCGCAGGGTCTTGTGAATGTCCGCGCCCGACCACTTGAAAAGCTCAGCGGATTCAAAGGCCACGGGTTTGATCTTGCGCCCTTCCATCGCCAACGGGGCCGAGCGCCCCACTGCGATCCCCGGGGGGCCGGCGGCTTCGGGCTTGGGGGCCCCGTCGGGCGTGCCGCTCTCGCCTTTGCCGAAGCCGCAACACTCTGCGTCGAAGTAGCGTCCCAGCCACCCGTCGCCGGTGGCGCCGATGTCTGCGGTCTGCCAGATGTCCATGGATTTGAAGTGCGAGCGATTGGGATTGGGGTAGCCCACGCCCTGAATCACCGCCAGTTCGCCGTTGTCGTAGAGGTCATGCAGCGGGGCGAGCTGGGGGTGAAGGCCGACGCCGTCGGCCCCGGAGAGCTTCAGCGCGTCCTTGGCCGCGATGCCGATGTTGGGCCTGGCCTTGTAGTAGTCGTCCATCCCGTAGGGGATCACGGTGTTCAGCCCGTCGTTCCCCCCGGAGAGCTGGATGACCACCAGGACGTGGTCCTCAGGCACACCGGGCACGCTGCTGAGCCCACCGGCGGCCCGGTTCATGGCCAGGGCGCTGGAGTTGATGAAGGAGGGAACGCTGGCCGCGGCTGAGGCGAGGACCAGCCCGCTCCTCAGAAACTCGCGGCGGGTAAATGGGTGTGGCGTCGTCATGCGTGTTCCCTTCGGTCCTGCCCTGATACGTCAGCGTGATACGTCGGTCTGGTACTTCAACTCTCCGAGCCGGCATCCGGTGGCCATCTCGTCCTGCGTCATCGAGCCCAATCGTCGGCCCGGAGGGCCAACCTACCCAAATCTCTAGCACAACTGATACTCGGGCATCGCGGTTACCACCAACAACATACCCATAAGCACCCGTTCGTCCAGCTTTCCGCCGTTGGATTTCACGAACTCGAGCAGGGCGTCGCGTCCGGCCTTGGGGGTCCAGCCCAGAGTCAGGCGGAGCATGGCGTCGGCGACGCCCGGCACATCGCCCTTGGCGATCAGGCTCTCTCCGTCGGCGTTGTCCAGCAGCTTGGTGACGTCGTACTTCTGCGTGTCCGCCGACGAGTCGTACCCCTGGGGCTTTTTGCCCGACAGGAAGAACGCCAGGGTGTTCTGACGCACAAACAGCGTGCTGGTGTTGATCCAGCTTCGCCCCCCGTCCCATCCCTTGACGCTGGGCGGATAGAAGATGTTCTGACCCATGAGGTCGAGCGCATCGCTCACGATGGTGAGATCGCGCACTGGGGCGTTGAGCGAGCGGACAGCGCCAACCGCCAGCATCACCGGGCTCTTGATCTGGTCGTTCATGAACCGGGCTTCGTAAAAGTGCTCGCTCAAAAACAGCTTGCGAAGCAGCGGCTTCACCTGATAGCGGCTTTCGCCAAAGGCGTAGGCGAGCTGCTGCAGCACCTTGCGCTGCGCCGAGGGCAGCTCTTTGTCTCCCCCCCGCTCGTCCGGGGGCACATCGGCGACAAAGTACGAATACAGGCGCCGGGTGATGTACTTCGGGCACGCGCTCTGGGCCAAGATCGCCTTGACAAACCCGTCGCCGTCCAGCGGGCCGGTGTTGCTCAGGATGGTCTTGACCCCCGTGTCGTGGTTTTTCTTTTCGAAGACAAAGCCATCATCCTCGAAGGTGTAGCCGGTGAGGGCCCGGGCCCCTTCCTTGATGTCGCGCTCGGTGTAGTTGCCCACGCCCAGCGAGAAGAGCTCCATGATCTCTCGGGCCAGGTTCTCGTTGGGCTTGTCCTTCTTGCTCTGGTTGTTGTTGAGGTACGCCAGCATCGCCGGGTCGCGGATGATCCCGCGCAGCAGCTCGGCGTAGCTCCCCAGCGAGTGCTTGCGGAAGAGCTGGTTCTGTTGGAACATGTGATAGCTGTTCTCGATCGTGCGATAGTTGGTCGCGAAGAGCCCGTGCCAGAAGAGCGTCATCTTCTCTTCCAGGGGCCGGGGGGTCTCGATCAGGCGCTTCAGCCACCACTTCTGCACGTCGCGCATCTGCCGCCGGTCTTCTTGCTCGCGGCGTTGGCGCTCCGCCCGGACCTCCGCCAGCGTGTCTTCGTCCTGGGCGCGCTGGGCCTTGCGATACATCTCGCGTTCTTCCGCCGTGGGCGGGTGCATGATGTTCTTGTCAAAGGCGTCGTCCTTTGGCCATGGATATTCGACTTTGTCGGGGTTGAGGAGGTACTCGACCGACTTCTCCGGGCCCCACGACACCAGCAGGCGGATCTGCTGCTCGCTCCCCCCAAGACCCGCCCGCCAGAGCAGGTGGCGGGCCTGCTCGTACCCAAAGTCCTGCTTGCGGATCGGCCGAAGCGAGGGCTCCATGTCGTCGCTGGGGGGCGGGACTGGGTTATCCAGGCTCAACTCCGCTGGATCGGTCTTGGGTTCTGGCGTCGCGGGCTGTGTCAACCAGTTCATCGCGGTTTCTCCGTTCGGGTTCGCACCTGCCGGGCTGAGATGCCCTCCGCGCTCACGCGTTGCCGCCGCTCCTTCGCCAGCCCCGCTGAGCGTCCGATCGCGACGCGGGCTCGACAGGTTCAACGCCCGGGCACGCGTCATATTGCCCCGCGTCGCCAACCCGTGCCCCGTCAAAAGTACCCCGGGCCCAGGGGTTCAGATCGGTCAGATGCTCGCGCTCTGTGTACGTGCCAAAGCGATGCCGCGCTTCGGCCTTGTATCCATTTTTGACGACCGGCCGCGCGCCAGCTACCGGGCCGGCATCACATCGCGGCTGGCCCGAAACGCACCCCGGGCCGCCACGAACAATGCAGTCACGGCACCCAGCAAGAGCGCCCCGTTCGCCTGGTGGACGGTGCGAAGCAGCGCCTGTCCGACGTCCGCGGCTTGCATCTGCTTTCCCGCGAACCCAAACGCAAACCAGCCCAACACAAACTGCACAATCACGCTGATCCCCAACCACGTCGCCGCGCGCGCCGGCAACCCCGACGCCGGCAGAGGTTCCGAGGTCCGCGCATCACGCAGCCCCCAGGCGGTGGCCGCCGCGATGAACGCGCCGAAGGTCACCAGAAACGCGAATAAGGCATGGGTGTAGAGAATGTGATCGTGGCGCAGGTGGCGATAGGTCGCCCCTAGCACCAGTTGCACTATCAGCGAGTGCATCGCCAAAGTCCCGAATAGCTTGGCCCGCCGGGCGCCGAGCACGGGGGTGGAGCTGACGGCCTGATAGCCGCGGGAGAGGTGGACCGCCAGCACCACCAGACACGCGAAGATGAGCTGGGCCGAGATCCCGTGCACCATGGCCAGGGCGGTTTTGTTCTGAATCACCCGCAACCCGCCCAGCACCCCCTGCGAGGCGACCAGCACAAACGCGATCACGCTCAGCCGCTGTACAAACCGCGTCGGGCCTGCGACAAACCCAAAAATCGCCAGCACCACCGAAGCGGCCCCTACCAACGTCCCAAAGAGCCGGTGCGAGTGCTCGAAGTAGACCCCGGGGTCCACCCGAGGCCCCAGGGGGTACAGGAACATGTTCATCCCAAAGGTGGTGGGCCAATCCGGCACTGCCATCCCGCTCTGGGTGCTCGTCACCAACCCGCCCACGAACAGCAGTGGGGCGGTTGCCAAAACCGCGACTTTTGCAAACCGCCCGAGCCAATCTTGAGGTGAGTCGAAGATCTCTGCTCGCGCCCGCACGCCGCCCGCCAAAGTGCCCGCCAACCCCACCAAGGCCCCAAAGACCAAGAAAGCACCGACCATAAGGAGTTTGTTTGGACCGGGCTCCGCCCCCTCGGAAGCCTTGGCGCCCCCGATCATGCTGAAGAGAATCAGGAGCCCCAAGGCGGCGGAAACGAACCCGGCCAGGGCCCCGATTTGGACCCGCCGCGCTCGGACGAAGGTCCCTCCCCATACAAACGCCCCGAACCAGACGGCGAGCATGATGGGCAGGGCAACCTGCTGGGCGAGTCCGAGCCACGGCAAATGGGTAATAAACCAGGTGGTCCAAAGGAAGGTGGCTGCGAAAAACCCGATGGCCATCGAAGGACCGATAATGTACAGAGGGTCGTGTACGGGTGTTCCGGTCCGGAGCGGGTTGGAAGTGGAATTCGTGGGGACGTTCATGGGAAATGCCTCACTTTCGAAGACGAGTTCGTCGCGGCGGCCGCGGGGGACTCGTCGCAAATTTGTTGAGAACAGGTCTCAATTGCGATCTGACAAGAATTGGCGCTTGACAGGATAGGTTGGTAGAGTCCCAATTGCGGTCTGACAGGAACGGTTCTAGTGCGGTGGGAGTCGGGAAACGACCGAGAATCAGTTGGGATTGGTTTTTGCGGGTCTTCGGGGGCACATCCGAAGGCCACGGTGGGGCGTGGGGCGGTCGTGGGCTGGGACG
>JAKFUN010000204.1 GCA_021732675.1 Phycisphaerales bacterium | reverse complement strand
GGGAGACCCCCTTCGCAGCCGGCGCGCCAGGCTTTTAGACCTGCACCCCGGCATAGTGCCTCAGCACCGGCTCACCTCCGCCTCGAGGCCACTCCACCGCGATCACGTCCACCCGCACCTGCGTCCACTGGTTGGCCCGGGCCAGGTGCCGGGCGATCGTTCTGAGCTTGCGGCGTTTGTGACTGGTGATCGCCAGTTCCGGGGCCGCCCGGTCGCTCCGCGCGTTCTTCCCCCGCGCCCGCGTCTTGACCTCCACCAGCACATGCACCCCGTCGGGGGCCAGCGCCACAAGATCCGCCTCGCCCATCGGCACCCGCGCATTACGCTCCAGGATCCGGTAGCCAGCCCTTTCCAAGTGCTTCGCGGCCAGCGCCTCGCCCCTGGCACCCAGCGCCACATCAGCTCGTGCAGAGTGCCCGTCAGCACCCCACAAGCGCCCCAGCCACCCGCCAAACTTCGCGATCAGCCCGCGCATCGGCGTTCCTTACTCGCCCGGCGAGATTAGCTCTTGTTCTTGGGCGGGGCCTTCAGATACCGCTCCTCGGCGATCGCCAGCAAGCGCTGTTGCATCTCGATGAGCGACGTCACGCTGGCGTGGCTGAGCAGCCGCTGGTAGTACTTGTCGCGCTCGCGATTGAATCGCTCGTTGGAGACTTCGCTGAAGATCTCGAGCTGCGCGTCATAGACGCTCACCTTCTCATTCTTGATCGAGTCAAAGTGGATCCACACCAACTGGCTACCGACCTTGATCGGTTCGGATGTCTGGCCCGGCGCGAGGCCATGAGCCGCCACGTCCAGCTCGGGGTTGGGGAAAAACTTTGCGTCCTTGGGGTCATTGGGGACGGCCCGGGGGGACTGCAGCCCTCCGTTTGCCGCCCGCGAGCCGTTGAGAGGCAATGTCGCGAGTTCGGCGAACGGAGTGTTGTCACTCAGCCCGGTTTCGACCTGGGCCTTGGCGGCCTCGTCGTCGGCGTTAATAATGATCAGACGGAAGAGGTACTGCGACGGCGGGTTGTACTTTTCGTACATGCGCCCGTTGTACGCCTGGTTGATGTCGCGCCAGGTCACGTTCACCCGTCTGGAGACTTTGGTCCGAAGCTGCTCCTGGATCAGCACCAGTTCTTCACGTCGGCGCAAGAACTCTTCGGCGGTAAGGCCTTCTTCTTCGATGCGCCGCCGGGCCGCCTCGCGGCTGCCCCCTGATTCACGCCGCAGGTTCTCCTGCACTTCCTGCAAGAACGCGAACAACCCCTGGCGTTGTTGAGGCGTCAGCGACGCCAGCGCCTCGGCCCGAAAGAGCTCGTCCTGCACCAGTCCGCGCAGGGCCAGCGCGATTTCCTGCGACGCGTTGGCCCGCCACTGGGCCACGTCCATTTTCTTTTCGCGGATCTGCTCGACGCTGGCCGCCAGACGCGTGCCCAACGGTTCGAGCGTCGGTGTGCCCACATCGAAAAACTGCGAGGCGAAGATCGGCTTGCCGTTAATGTCGCCCACCCGGGCGTCCACAAACTGCGCAGGGCCAACCCGGCTCAGCGCGGTTGCCGAGAGGACCGGGGCACCGGGCGTTCCTTGAGTGGGGCCAACCCCCTGCGAGGCGGTCGCCGGGCCAATGACGTCCACCCCCGCGGGGAGCGCCGCGATCCCCGGGCGATTCACGTCGAGGAGCTGAGAGGGCTTCGTGGACGCCTGCACGTCCCCCGTCGGGGGTGCGACGGCGACCACCACATAGTTGCCCCCGGTCGTGAAGTCGCCAGGCGTGAGCTTGCCCCCGGACTTGACTCCCTCGTCACCGGCACACCCGCCCAGCAGGGCCAAGGTCCCTCCCAGCGTCAGCAGCACGGGAAAGCAGCGTTTGCGGAGCCCGCAGGGAAACGCACGGCAAAGTGGGGGCGTCATCATGGCGTGTCCGGCATCATAACCGGGACCAAGCCCGATGTGAAAACCTGCCGTGATTGATGCCAGCCTGGGATTTGGCCCGCTCACTGGGCGTCGGCGGGGGGCCGGTTCCTATAGTGCCCACGCTTCGTCGGGGGAAGAACCTTTGAGAGTTTCGCCCCCGGCCTTTGAAGCCACGGAGACAGGCAATGGCAACTTCCGATCAGCCCGGCGACGCCCCCAAGCTCATCATCGACTCCGACTGGAAGTCGCAGGCCCAGGCCGAGAAGGAACGACTCGACGCCAAGACCGCCGACGTGGGCAAGAAAAATCAGATCCCGCAGGAAATCAAGTTCGACGACCTCGTGGGGCTGCTCGCCTCGCAGGCGATGTCATACATGGGCTACTTTCCCGACCCCCAAACCGGGAAGGCGATGGTCGCCCTTGATTACGCCAAGCTGCACATCGACATGCTCGGCGTCTTGCAGGAAAAGACCAAAAATAACCTCTTGCCCGACGAAAAAGATTCGCTCGACAAGACCCTGGCGCAGCTCCGCGAGGACTTTGTTCAGCTCACCAAGGCCGTCGCCAAGGCGGTTCAGGAAGGCCGCATGAAACCCACCGGCGGCGCCGGCATCGGTCTTGCAGGCGCGGGTGGAGGTCCCGGTGGGGGGGTCTCCGGACCAGGAATGGGTCCCGGAAAGGGTCCGGGCGGGTTGCTCCAGCCGTAGCCTGTTCAGCCCAGAGGGGCCCTAAGCCGAAGAAGAGTGTGTCGGAGCCAACTCCGACAGACGCGCACCGTTGTTCAGGAGGGACCTCCCGCGTGACTCAGACCGATGCACACCCCGGCTTCCTTGAAAAGCACCACTTCATTCTCCGCCGCCTTCACTCCCTGACGGGCATCATGCCCATCGGGCTCTTTCTGATCTCGCACCTGCTCACCAACGCCTCCATCGTCTGGGGCCGGTTCGACTCGCGCGAAGCCGCCTACGCCCACGCCGGGGCAGCGGTCTATCAGAAGGAAGTCAACTTCATCCACAACCTCCCCTTCCTCCTCCTCATCGAGGTCTTCGGGTTGTGGCTCCCAATCCTGTTCCACTCCGCCCTCGGCGTCGTGTATGCGATGTCGGGGAAGACCAACAACAGCCGCTACGCCTACCAGGACAACTGGCGCTACACCCTGCAACGCATCAGCGGGTACGTCGGCGTCCTCTTCATCTTCTACCACCTCGCCACCCTGCGCTGGGGCTGGACCTTCCTCATCCCGGGTGGCACGAAGTGGTCCGCCGAGTTCGCCGGCTCCACCATGGCCTTGGCCCTGCAAGGAAGCAAAGAAGGCTTCACCTTCTTCGGGCTGCTCGTCTCACTCTTCTACCTCGTCGGCGTCTCGCTGCTGGTCTTCCACTTCGCCAATGGCCTTTGGACCAGCGCCATCACCTGGGGCCTGACCATCTCCGAGAAGGCCCAGAAACGCTGGGGGGTCGCCTGCCTGGGCGTCGGTGCGTCGCTCATGGCCATGGCCTGGGCCTCGATTCTCGGCTTCGCCCTTCTGGATCATGCCAAGGCAGAAGAGACGGAGCGGGCTCTGCTCGGGCAGAGCCAGGCAGAGGTTCAGCCGCACACCCCATCCGACTTGGCCCAGTCAGCGAAGTAATCAGAAACACATACGCGGCTCTTTGGGGCGGGTCGGCCGCTTCGGGCCCTTTGCGAGGGAGCGATTTCATGGGACAGCGTGTCATCGTCGTTGGGGGCGGCTTGGCCGGGTTGGCCGCCAGCGTGCGCGTCGCCGAGGCCGGATTGGCCGTCGATCTCTTCTCCCTCGTACCCGTCAAACGCTCCCACAGCGTCTGCGCCCAGGGCGGCATCAACGCCTGCAACGAAGTCGCCCGCCAGCAAGGCTATAGCGAATACGAACACTTCGACGAAACCATCTACGGCGGCGACTTCCTCGCCGACCAGCACCCGGTACTTGAGATGGCCAACTGGGCCCCACGCATCATCGATCTCCTCGATCGCATGGGCGTCCCCTTCAATCGCACCAGCGAGGGGTATCGTGATCTTCGCCTCTTCGGGGGCTCTCTCTTCAAACGCACCCACTTCGCCGGCGCCACCACCGGCCAGCAGCTTCTCTACGCCCTCGACGAACAAACCCGGCGCTACGAAGCCGAAGGGAAAGTCACCAAGTACGAGTACTGGGAGTTCCTGGGCCCGGTGATCCACGATGGCCGCGCCGTAGGCATCGTCGCCCAAGACCTGCGCACCATGCAGATCCGCTCCTTCCGCGCCGACGCCGTCGTCATGGCCACCGGCGGGTGCGGGCTCGTCTACGGCAAGAGCACCAACAGCATCATCTGCACCGGGGCCGCCGCCGCCCGCTGCTACCAGGCCGGTGCCTGGTACGGCAACCCCGAAATGATCCAGGTTCACCCCACCGCCATCCCCGGCAGCGACAAGCTCCGCCTGATGAGCGAATCCGCCCGCGGCGAAGGCGGACGCGTCTGGGTTCCCGCCCTCAAGCAACCCGACGGCACCTGGGGCAAAAACCCCCGCAGCGGCTCCGACCCCAAGACAATCCCCACCAGCGAACGCTTCTACTTCCTCGAAGAAAAATACCCCGCCTACGGCAACATCGTCCCCCGCGACATCGCTACCCGCGAGATTTTCGAGATCTGCGTCGCTCACGGCATGGGCGTCGGGGGCGAAAACCAGGTCTACCTCGACCTCACCCACAAGCCCAAGGAATACCTCCAGAAAAAGCTCGAAGGCATTCTCGATATCTACTCCAAGTTCGTCGGCGAGGACCCCTACACCACCCCCATGCGCATCTTCCCCGCCGTCCACTACAGCATGGGCGGGCTCTGGACCCAGTTTGCCAAGGGCAACTACAACCCCGCCGACCCGCGCACCAAGCACAAGAGCGGCTCGGCGACTCCCCTGACCTCCGCCGTCGGCCAGGGCCTGGCCTATGGCGACCCGATCAACATGCAGACCAACATCCAGGGCCTTTACGCCTTCGGCGAAGTGAACTTTGCCTATCACGGGGCCAATCGCCTGGGTGCCAACGCCCTGCTGAGCTGCCTTTTCGACGGGCTCTTCTGCGGGCTCTCCGTCGTCAACTACCTCAAGGACGGAGCCCCCTCCAAGGCCCCGGCCGAGCAATTGCCCTCTTCCTCGTATGACGCCGTCGTGAAGCAGCAACAGGACAGGGTCAACGCCCTTATCAGTTCCGTCTCGCCAAATCACGAGGCCGCCACCAATCCCTACACCATCCACAAAGAGCTGGGCGTCGAGATGACCGCGGCCTGCACCGTCGTCAAGAGCGAGGCTCGCCTGAAGCAGTGCCTGAACAAGCTGGGCGAACTCAAAGACCGGGCGGCCCGCCTGAAACTCGGCGACAACGCCGGTTGGACCAACCAAACCCTCAGCTACTCGCGCGCCGTTCAGGACATGCTCAGCGTGGCGGACGCAATCGCCCAGGGGAGCATCCAGCGCAAGGAAAGCCGCGGCGCTCACTACCGCACCGACTTCCCCACCCGCGACGATGCCAACTTCATGAAGACCACCGTCGCGAAGTTCTCACCCGAGGGTGCCCACGTGACGTTCGAGCCGATCGACGCCTTGCTGATCAAGCCCGCCGCCCGAACCTATGGCAAGGTCGATGCCGGCGCGAGCGCCAAGCCCCAGCTCGCCGGGACTGCTCACTAAGCCCGGAGAGACCCCAAGGCCTGGTTCTCGGTCGTGCTCGTGCGTTTCTTCTTGATAAAGCTCTTGCTGTTGAACTCGGGGTGTACCAGCGCCCCGAGGCGAACCTGGGAGTCCTTGCCTGTGCTCTCCGCTGGTCTGATCCAAACTGCAACCCCGTCGCTCCCACGCCTTGAGCGGGCGGGCTTTCGATCGGGCTACCTTTCCAGCCGCAAGGGGGCATCCTCCCGGGGGTCTTTGGCCGATGGTTCTGTGCGGGAGCCCTGTGTTCCCGTACAAAAACCATCCCGCCGCCCCTCGCGGCTCAGGAAGAGCTTCATGTCTGGCCAAGCCCTCTTTCAGTACAGGCACAGAGCCGGAACACCACATTCGTACGTTGTGTACGGGGACCGTCCGTTGGAACTGCTCCCAGGGCCCGTTGCCGGCAAACGGTTCTTGGACGTCGGGTGCGGCAATGGCTTCTGGGCCGGGCGACTCAGGGCCCTGGGCGCGACGGTTGTCGGCCTGGACGGCGCCGCCAATGGCATCGCCATCGCCAGAGCAGAGCATCCCGAGGTTCGTTTCGAAGAACGCTTCGCGACCGAAACACTTCTGGCAGAACTCGGTGAGGAGCCCTTTGATGGGATTATCTCGATCGAAGTCGTCGAGCACCTTTACGACCCGCGAGGCTTCATGCGGGGGTGTGTCGCGGCCCTCAAGCCCGGCGGCACAATCGTCCTCACCACCCCCTACCACGGTTACCTCAAAAATCTCGCCATTAGCCTGGCGGATAAGTGGGACGATCACATGAATCCTCTATGGGATGGCGGGCACCTGAAGCTCTGGAGCCGGGCCTCCCTCACTCGGCTCCTCGCCGAAGCCGGGCTTACCGACATGAAGTTCCGCGGCATGGGCCGCGTTCCGTTTCTTTGGAAGGGCATGGCCATCTCAGGACGAAAGCCCGCCTGATCCCCCTGCCCTCGCCGCACTTGGTTCTTTTCGGAGGTTTTTCGATGCTCAGCGCCCTCCTCGGCAACTCCACTCCTGACCATCACGCCAAAGAACTCGCCCTGCGCGAGGCCAACCGGCGCCACGCCAAACCCGGGCGCGGGGTGCTCGTCAAGGTTCTCCGCTGCGACGGACCCGGCAAGGCCACCCGCTGGGAAACCTTCAAAGTCACCACCGAAAAGGGCATGAACGTCATCTCCGCCCTGCAGCAGATCGGTGGCAACCCTGTCACCACCGACGGCAAAGCCACCACCCCTGTCGTATGGGACTCCGGCTGCCTCGAAGAAGTCTGCGGGGCCTGCACCATGGTCATCAACGGCAAGGTCCGCCAGAGCTGCTCCTGCCTGCTCGACGACTACGCCCCCAGCGAGGGGGACACCATCACCCTCGAACCCATGAGCAAGTTCCCCGTCATCCGCGACCTGTGGGTCGATCGCTCGCGCCTCTTCCACAACATCAAGCGGGTCAAGGCCTGGGTCCCCATCGACGGCACCTACAACCTTGGCCCCGGCCCGCGCGAACACCCCAACGCTCAGGAAACCCGCTACAAGCTCTCCGAGTGCATGTCCTGCGGGTGCTGCCTCGAAGCCTGCCCCCAGTTCAACCTCGAGGCCGATGCCTCCAAGTGGGACTCATCCTTCATCGGTGCCCACGCCATCAGCCAGGCCCGACTCTTCAACATGCACGGCACCGGCAAAGAGCTCGCCATGGAACGCCTCGAAGCGCTTATGGGCCCCGGGGGCGTCAGCGATTGCGGCAACGCCCAGAACTGCGTCAAGGTCTGCCCCAAGCACATCCCGCTCACCGAGTCCATCGCCGCCATGGGCCGCGCCGTCACCCTGGCGGGCCTTACCAAGTTTTTCCGGTCCTAGTTCCCCCACGCCGCCCGGGCCCGGGCGGCGCAACTCATGCAGGCGGCCTTCGCGGCAACGTCCGTGCCCCTGCCGCAACCGGCAGCCCTCGCACCACACTCTTCCCCGACGGGTAAATCGTCGGGACCGGGTGTCCGATGGCTTGACGCCATGATAAACGCCCCCAGCGATCTGCCCTTCCACCTTTCCGGACCCCTGCCCCTTTCTGCCCGCGAGCCTTGGCCCAGCGCCTGGTGGCGGCGTGTCAGCCTTTGGCTCAGCCAGGAAGCGCTCAACACCGTCGCCACCACCGGCGAGCTGCTGAACTTCATCAGCGATAAGGCTGGCCTGCCCATCGATCTTGGCGAAGTCCGCGAAGGCCTGGCCCAGTGGCATGACCGGCGCAGCTGGCCCGAGCGCGGGCTGCGAATCGGCATTCATTGCCCCGGGGCCTGGAGCGACCGGCTGCTGGACGCGCCGGGGGTCGTGAGCGTGCGATTCTTCGCGGTTCTGCACAACGACCTCGATGAGGTCATGCGCCGGGCCCGATTTGACGCAATCGTCTCCAACCAGGATGGCCAGGTCATCATTCACACCCTGGAACACGATCGCCGCGAGGCGAGCTGGTACGACTGGGGGGCGCCCCGCCCGGTTTCGTTCTCATCGATCCTGCACGGCAGACTCGACACCGCCAAGGCCACCATCCCCGGTGGTGCCAGCGAGCCGGGGCTGCTGCGCGGGCTGACCGAGCTGGCCGCTCTGCTGTCGCGCCATGAGATGCGCCTTGATTTTGAAGATCGTCTGATGGGGCGTCGCCCGGTTCGCTTCACCCGCGAGACCGTTCGTGATGGGCGCGAGGTTCGCCCCTCGCGGGATCTCGCCTCCATGCTGGTGCAGCGCTTGGAGCACGAACTGGCCCGGCGCAGCGGGCCTGAACTCACGGGCGGCATCTATCGCGTCGCCGCCCGCGTCATTAGCGCCTGGGCTGCGGGTTGGCCCGGCGACGCCGATCAGAAGCAACGCCGCCAGGCGGGCGAGACTGCCGCACGCGTCGCCGGGGACGAGCCGGAGGTCCTGTTGCGTGCCGCGTATCTGCGTCTGTGCGAGTGCGACCTGCGCGGGGGCATCGCCGCCATCGAAAAGGCCGCTCGTGCCCTCGTCACCACCCCCGGCCCCGAAGCCTGCGACCCGCAGGCCTTTCTGAACGCCGAGCTCGAGCGCTCCACCCCGAGCCCGCAGACCACCTCGCGTCTGGCGGTCTGCGTGGCCCTGGTCGCGGCCACCACCCCCACCGAACAGCTCGCCTACTTCCGCGATGATCTCAGCGACGACCTGCGACACAGCAAGGCCCTGCTCGGGCGCGAGGGGGACGAAAAAATCATCATGGACGCCTTCCGGGCCGTCGATCGGGCCCAACGCGATGTGGTTCGCAGGGCGGCTTAAATCGTGGCGTCAAAGATCAGCGTGGCCTTGCGTCACAAGACGAGAGCCACGGGCACACCTGTCGCATCCCTCACCCGGCGACGTCGAGCCGTGGCGCAGGAGCCTCGGGGGCTGGCGTGGCATAGTGCTGGCGCCGCTTGGCGTCTTCACGTTCTTCCTCGTCCGCCCCGCCCTTGAGGTTTCGCAACGCCTCTTCGCTGTCCACATCCGGAGCGCTGGAGACAAACTCATCCCGCTCCCGGCGCCGGATCTTGCGGCGCTCCGCCTGGTCACGATCCGCGCGGCGCACGGCCGGAGCCGGAGCCGCCTGAGAGGCTGCCAGCGAGGTCACTACTGCTGACGGCAAAATCGTCATATTGGTGCATCGACCGGATTCAGAAAAGCCCTTGAGAATGTCTGAAGTTACCGGATTATCGGCGGTTTGTGCGCACCACACGCGCAGGACGCAACGTCTCCAAACGTCCGAGATCTGGGCATCCGAATCACGGCCCAGTCACAAGCGTTTACCGAACGGAGAATCCGCCCGGAAGTCTGGGTAGTTTGGCGGATCTAGGCACCCAAGATGTTGATCCCGCAGTCAACATAGATCACCTCGCCGGTGACCCCGCTGGAGAGATCTGACACCAGATAGACCGCGGTTTTGCCCACGTCCGAGCCCTCGACGTTGCGGCGCAACGGCGCCCGCTCGGCAACCACGTCTTCCATGGTCCCGGTGCCGCCCACGGCCGAACTGGCCAGCGTGCGGAGATATCCCCCGGAAATCTGATTGACCCGGATTTTATCGGTCCCCAGCTCACTGGCGAGGTAGCGGCTGGTGCATTCCAGGGCGGCCTTGGCGACCCCCATGACGTTGTACCCCGGCACCACCTTTTCCGCGCCGTAGTACGACATCCCCAAGATGCTCCCGCCACCCGAGCGCGCCATCAATGGCCGGGCGCGGCTGGCCATCGCCAGCAGCGTGTACGCCGAGATATCAATCGCCGAGAGGTACGCCGCCCGGGGCGTGGTCACAAACTTTCCGGGCTGGAGAAGATCGCGATCGGCGAAGGCGATGGAGTGAATCAGGAAGTCCATGCGATCAAAGGACTGGGCGTAGGCCGCGAAGACCGCGTCGAGGTCTTCGTCCTTGCCCGCGTCGAGCGACTGGAGCCAGGGGTCCTTGACCCCCAGGGCGTCGATGGCCCGGGAGGTGCGATGCAGGTTTCGCTCGCCGGGCATGTGCGTAAAGGCGCACTTGGCCCCGTGCTGAATGAGCGACTGGCTGATGTGCCAGGCGTACGAGCGTTCATTGGCGATTCCCACGACCAGGCCGATCTTTCCGTCGAGCAGTCCCATGCAATCTCCTTTCGGCGAAGGGCATGCTAGGCGGTCGAGCGGTTTGGTCGGGGGCGCGAGGTGTGTAGGATTCGTCGTGACACTGACGCCCCAAACCGGCGGCCAACTGGCGGACATCAACGGGATGCCCCTTCCCGAGTTGTTCGCGTGCCTCAGCTCCACCGGGCTGGTTCGACGCTTGCTGGAACTCGCCCGCGACGAGGACTTAGGTGACAGCGGGGACGTGACGAGCCTGGTGTCAATCTCTCCCAATCAGCAGGGACGGGCGTTGCTGGTCGCCCGCTCGGGGGGAATCATCGCCGGGCTCGAAGTCATCCCTGATCTCATCAGCGTCTTCGCGCCCGAGGTCCGGTGGGAGCCCACCGGTCAGGATGGTCAGGAAGCCGACGCCCGCGGACACCTGGGGACGTTGATGGGCCCCCTGCGGCAGGTTCTCGCCCTGGAACGGACGATGCTCAACCTCGTGGGGCGATTGTCCGGAATCGCGACGCTCACCGCGCAATATGTCCGGGCGCTGCCGTCCGGAGTGCGGGCGCATGTCTACGACACACGCAAGACCACCCCGGGCAATCGGGTGCTGGAGAAGTACGCGGTTCGCTGCGGGGGCGGGCGCTGCCATCGGCTGGGTCTGCACGATGCGATGCTGATCAAAGACAATCACATCGCGGGGGTGTCGCCGGACAAGCTGGCGGGGTTTGTGCGCGAAGCCGCGACCAGGGCCAGGGCGATGCGCTCACTGCACTTTGTCGAGGTCGAAGTCGACACGCTAGAGCAGTTTCACGCCTTACTCACTCTCCCCCCAGGGCTGATCGACATCGTGCTTCTGGACAACATGTCCCCGGAGTTGTTGCACGAAGCCGCCCGGAAGCGCGATGTCTCCAACCCGAAGCTCGAACTCGAAGCATCCGGGGGGGTGACGCTGGGGACGCTTCCGTTGATCGCCGGCACGGGGGTTGACCGGATCAGCGTGGGGGCCCTGACGCATCACGCTGTGTCGCGCGATATCGCGCTGGATGTCGACGGGACATGACGGTTTCAGCATTCGCTCATGACGGAGCAATGATCCTTCAGCACGCGGAAGAAGCGATCCGCGTGCTGCCGATGAGCGCGCCCATCGACCGGGTGGTCGTGCTGGGCACGACCGGCTCGACGCAGGATGACGCCCGGCGGTTGGCCCTCGGCAAGCCCGGCTTGGTGGTGATGGCCGAGCACCAGACCAAGGGCCGGGGGCGCCTGGGGCGACTTTGGGCGGACATCTCGATGATGAGCCTCCCCGCCACGTTTGCGATCCGCGGGTGGACGCCCGAGCACTTGTCGCTGGCGTCGGGGATCGCCGCCTGCCGCACCGTCGAGGCTTTTCTTCCCTCGGAAGTTGGAGTGGGGATTCGCTGGCCCAATGACGTCGTAGAGATTCGAGCGGGCGGGGCGGGGCGAAAGCTGTCGGGGGTGCTGATCGAAGCCGCCGATGGGTTGCACCTGGTTGGAATCGGCATCAACGTGTTGCACGAAGAGCGTCACTGGCCCCCCGAGCTGGTCAAAAATGCGTGCAGCCTGCGGCAACTGGGGTGCGAAACGACCCGGGCCCACGTCGCGGCCGAGCTGATCACCAATCTGGCCCGCGCCCTCATGACCGACCCGGCGGAGCTTGTCGAGCAGTGGCGCCGGCGTAACGTCCTGGTGGGTCAGCGCTGTGTCTTCATCCACAATGGAGTGACCCACGCCGGGGTCGTGCAGGACATCGACCCCGCCAACGAGATCGTGCTCGAAGTGACGCCCAGCCGCGTCGTCCGCCTGCCGGCCCTCACCACTTCGATGGTGAAGTGAGCCCTTTCGCCCCGCACGCGAAACTAGAACTGCGCGAGGATCTCGCGGGCCAGGGCCGCCCCGTGGGGGGCATCCAGCTTGCCGGCCTTCCAGCCGATTCCCAGCCCGCTCCCGTCTTCGTACTTGGGAATGATGTGGAAATGAACGTGAAAGACGGCCTGATGGGCCTCGGGGCCATTGTTCTGCAAGACATTAAACGCCCGCGCCCCGGTGGCCTTCACCACCGCCTGCGCGATTGTCGGCAGGGCCCGGCCCAGCGCCGCCCCGGCCTCTTCGCTGAGCTGGTCCAGCGTCGGGGCGGCTTCCTTGGGGATCACCAGCGTGTGCCCGCGGCTGATCGGCCCAATGTCCAAAAACGCCAGCACCTGGGCATCCTCATACACCTTGTGGCAGGGGATCTCGCCCCGAATGATCTTTGAGAAAATAGTGTCGGCCATAGCTCATGGTAACCCCGGGACGTGATGTCGTCTGGGCGGGTGGGGGGTTCGTATGATGCCTGGTGATTGATACGAGTCCGAACGCTGCGGGCATCGCCGGAGAGTGGCCGCGGATCCGCGTGCTCGATGGATTGGTGGCCAACCAGATCGCCGCGGGCGAGGTGGTGGAGCGCCCGGCTTCGATCGTCAAAGAACTCGTCGAGAACGCCATCGACGCCGGATCAACCCGGATCCAGATCGATCTCGAGCAGGGCGGCATTGAACTGGTACGGGTGACCGACGACGGGCGGGGGATTCACGCCGAGGACCTCCCCCTCACCATCGCGGCCCACGCCACCAGCAAGATCATCCACGCCCAGGACCTTGAGCACATCGCCACCCTTGGCTTTCGGGGCGAGGCCTTGGCGAGCATCGCGAGCGTCTCGCGCCTGACCATCCGCACCCGCACTCGCGCCGATCAAGGGGCCTTGCAGCTCGACGCCGAGGCCGACCGCGTGCAGGGCATCAAGCCCGCCTCGGGCCCCGTGGGCACCAGCGTGTCGGTGCGCAATCTCTTCTGGAACACTCCGGCCAGGCGGAAGTTTCTCCGCACCGTCGGCACCGAGCAGGAACGCTGCGTCGAGGTCATCCGCCATGTCGCGCTGGCCCACGCGTCCATCGGCTTTCGGGTGACGGTGGACGGGCGCGAGACCCTGGACCTTCCCAGTGGCCAGTCCCCCCGCGAGCGGGCGCTGACGATTCTGGGCAAGGAACTCGCGACGCAGTTGCTCAATGTCAGCGCTGATGAGTTTGACGACGGGCGTGGGCTCACGCTTTGGGGCCTGGCGGGGCTGCCTTCGATCGCGCGGGGGAGCAACAAGAGCCAGTTTGTCTTTGTCAACGGCCGCCCGGTGCGGGATCGCACCATCCAGCACGCGATCAGCGAGGCGTATCGGGGGTTGATCGATCCGTCGCGCTACCCGACGGTGGTGCTGCTGATCGAGATGTCGCCGGCGGGGGTGGATGTCAACGTGCATCCGCAAAAAGCGGAGGTGCGTTTTCGGGATAGTTCACTGGTGCATTCGGGGGTGTTGCGGGCGATCCGCCGCGCTTTGCAGGGGGCGGACCTGACGCCCACGCTCAGCGAGCTGCGCCCCGGGGCGGGGGGCTGGCAGCAAGCGGGGG
>JAKFUN010000016.1 GCA_021732675.1 Phycisphaerales bacterium | reverse complement strand
GGCTTGGCGCTGCTGGGGGCGGCGATCTGGGGCGTCAGTCGCGACCCGCAGGTGACAGCCCGCTTATGGCATGATCTGCCGGGCTGGCCCTGGTGGGCGGGGGTGCTGCTCTTCGCGCTTCCCTGCGTCAACTGGCTTTTGACCGGTGCCGTCTTCTTCACGCTCACCAAGGCCCGGGCCCGAGTCTCCTGGCTTGAGATGACTGCCTTGGTCGGTGCGGGCTGGGTGCTCAACTTCTTTCCCCTCAGCCCCGGGCTCTTCGCCCGCGTCGCCTACCAGCGCTCCCGGCACGGGCTGAGCCTGCGCACCAGCACCCGCATCATCATCGAGTCCATCGCGCTCGGCTGGACCAGCGTCGGGCTCGTTCTGCCCGCCCTGCTGCTGGCCGTTCGATCTTCCCGCGGCCCCTGGGCCCCGGGGCTCTGGGCATCCCTCTGCGTCCTGCTCGCGATCCTCGCCCTGGGGGCCTGTGGACGCTGGCCCGGCACCGCCCGCGAGCTTGGGACCATGTACTGCCGCGCGCTGGCGCTCAAATCGGCCGACTTGCTGGTCTGGACCGCCCGTTACGCCCTGGTTTTTCACCTGGCAGGCACCCCCATCTCCTGGCCCGCGGCTCTCGGTGTCGCGCTGGTCGCCCAGATGGCCATGCTCGTCCCACTCATCGGCAATGGCCTGGGAATCCGCGAGTGGGCCGTCGGCCTGCTGGTTGGCGTCCTCCCGGCGGTCTCCACCGCTTCGGGCCTGGGGGCGGATCTCCTCAACCGGGCCGGCGAACTCGGGGCGGCCATCCCCGTCGGGCTCGGCTGTGCCGCCTGGCTCGCCCACCACCATCACACCCGGCCTGATCCGGCCCGCGGTCCTTCGCCGATAAAAACCCTTCCAGAGCCCGCATCTCAAGCCGATCCATGAACCGACCGAACTCGTACAGATAGGTGGATGAGGGTTCCCGGGAAGGCCCCCAGCGCGAGGTACCTGCCATGGTCAACAAGATCGAGCAAGACCATCAGCGTTTTCGCGAGATCGTGCGTGGGAAGATCCGCAAGGACCTCCGCAAGTTCCTCTCCCGGGGCGAGCTGCTGGGCCGCGAGGGCAAAAAGGCCGTCTCCATCCCTGTCCACGACATCGACATCCCCACCTTTCGCTATGGCAACAACGCCGGGGGCGTGGGCATCGGCGAAGGGCAGGAAGGCCAGAGCGTCGGAAAGCCCGACAAGGGCGACAAGGGCCAGCCGGGCGACCAGGAAGGGCGGCACATCCTCGAAGTGGATGTCTCGCTCGAGGAACTCGCCGACATTCTGGCCGAGGAACTCGCCCTGCCCCGCATCAAGCCCCGGGGCCAGCACCAACTCACGACCATCAAGGACAAGTACACCGGCGTGCGCCCCGTGGGCCCGGCGTCGCTTCGTCACTTCAAGCGCACCTATCGCGAAGCCCTCAAGCGCCAGTTGGCCCTGGGGCAATACGACCCCGACAACCCGGTGATCGTCCCGATCCGCCACGATCTGCGCTTTCGCACCTGGAGCGAGGTCAAAAAACCTCAGAGCAACGCCGTCATCGTCTACATGATGGACGTTTCGGGGTCGATGGGCGATGAGCAAAAAGAGCTGGTGCGCCTCGAGGCTTTCTGGATCGACACCTGGCTGCGCCGCAACTACGAGGGGATCGAAAGCCGCTACATCGTGCACGACGTCCGGGCCGCGGAGGTCGACAAGAAAACCTTCTTCTCCATGCGCGAAGATGGCGGCACCCGCATCAGCGCCGCCTATCAGTGCTGCAAGGACCTCCTCGACGCCCACTACGACCCCAACGACTGGAACGTCTACCTCTTCCACTTCAGCGACGGCGACAACAGCTCCGACGCCGACAATCGCGTCAGTGTCAAGCTCGTCCAGGAAGGACTCTTGCCCGCCTGCAACCTCTTTGGCTACTGCCAGGTCGCCAGCGCCTACGGAAGCGGGAGCTTCATCAACGTGCTCCACGAGGCCTTCCCCGACGGCGCTCGCGACGACTCGGGACCCAAGCTCATCACCAGTAAGGTCAACGGGCGCGATGACCTCTTCGAGTCGCTCAAAACCTTCTTCCGTGCTGGTCGCTGACCGTTGCTCCGGCGGTATTTGCGGACGCCTATGTCGCCAATGCGCCTCGCCCACTCAACGCCCACCCGCCGCTGTTTCCCGAGTGGCATCCGTACCATCTGCCCCAGCGAACAAGGGTTGCACAAACTCCCCGTCTGGAGTGGTCCGTATGTGGGTAGTGCATGCCGGATTGATCATTGACCTCTTCGCCTCGTTGCTTGAAGGCGCGACCTTGATTCTCTTCCCGATCTATGCCCTCCTTGTGTGGTACGCCTGCCTGCGCTGGCGCCGTCAACTCATGGGCGTGGCGGCGCTCCTGCTGGGGTTGGCGCTCATCGGCCTCTTGGCCCGGCTGGATATCGCCGTCCGCCAGGCGCTTCATCTTCCAGACAATGGCCCGCTCTTTCGATTTATGCTCTACGCCGAGGCCGTGATCGTTGCCTTGGTGGGGGGGCTGCTGGTCTTTCTGCCCCCGCGCAAGCTCGCCAAGGTTCCGTGCCGGCGCTGCGGCTACGAGCTTCACGGGTTGGACGAAGCCAACCCCACCTGCCCCGAGTGCGGCACCGAGTTCGCCGCGATCAAGGTTGAGCTGGCCCCCTGCGCCGGGTGTGGCTTGCAGACCCCGGCCTGTATCGAGGGAAGAACCCTCTGCAAGGCCTGCCTGCCTCCGGTGGGGGTGCCCGCCGCCTAGTTCTCTTTGGCCCGCGCCGCTCAGCCCCGGATCAACCGGTACATCCCGCCCACGATGAGCACGATGAGCGGAATCCCCAGCATCAGCGCCAGCCGCGCCCGCACCAGATTGGTCTCGCTCATGGGCGCGATCATCGGCACTTCGCTGGCGGTCGGGCTCTGGGCGATCAACGTCTCCTGATTGGCGAGCCAATAGACCGCAGCCTCGAAGAGCTCAAGATTGCCGGGGTTGCGGATGGCCGCCCTCCCGTCAGCGCTCACCGTCTGCTGGGTGACGGCATCAATGAACCAGCTATTCGACCCCATGACCACCACGCGCTGCGCCGGCATGCCGAGCTCAAATCGCTCCAAGGCCGTTCCGAGCAGCCAGTGCTGCGGGGTGGTTCCGGGCTTGCCATCCGGCCAGCGGCTGTCGCGTGCGTCGTCAAAGACCGGCAGGTCAGGAATCAGCCCGCGTTGGTCACGAGGTGTCTGCCACACCCGCAGCCACTGCGACTCGGCCCACACATCATCCCGGGCAGGAATCGTGAGAAACGGGTAGTGCTCGATCCGCACCTTTTCCGGAGCCGCCAACTTTCGCAGCGTCACCGGCCAGGGCAAAAGCACCGGCAAACCGCGAATCGCCCCGGCGATTGGCCCGGCGTCGCTATCAGAAGCCTGCGCCGGCAGGTCAGTCTCGATCTGCCGCCCCCGGGGTGTGACGACGTCTCGAATGAGCGGACGACCAGAATCACACGCGAGCCCGAAGCGTCCCAAGACCCCCGCGATCGGATCGGTGTCGCCATACGTGGGCAGCACGGAGGGGTTCAGGTCGATCATCAAGCTGCGATTGGCATTCGCGACGCTGGTGATCGCCTCACCAAGCTTGGCGGCTCGCTGGGCCCCGCTCTGGCCCCCCGCCGGGGCCGCCGCCGCCGCGTCCGGCGAGAGCACGACGTACACCACCGGGCGATTACCCAACGGGTCGAGCGCCTCGGGCTTGGGTTCGGGGTTCAGGGCCGCCGCCCACTCGAGCACATCGATCCCGCGCAGGTGCAGTCGCTCCGAAAGCTGTCGAACGATCGGGGACTGCGCGACGAACTCGCCGGCTTCGCCGTGCATGAAAATCACGATCGGGCGCGTGGGGTTGCGCAGCGAAGCGATGGCACTGGAGAGAAGCTCCTCGCACCGCCGCCGCGCGCTCGCTGTCGCCAGCCCGCTGTCAAAGACAAGCGACTGCGGGAGGAGCGCGTTGACATCAATCGCGGCCAGGCCGATCTCCGGAGGGCCGATGATCAGCGCCGCCGACCCACGTTCCAGCACCTCAGTCACCCGCAAAATGTCCGGACGCTTCAGCCGCCTCATCGAATCCAGGATCAGCGCCGCCTGATCGCGGGTCTGATCCGCCTGGGGGAGCATGGCCCGCAGGGCATCCGCCCCTGGCCCAGCCGCGGCTTCCGCCCCCGCCCACTTTCGCCCCTGCGTGGTGATCGCCTGCAGCAACTGCACGACCGGGTCCAGCGCCTGGGCCAAGGCCAGCGCGCCCTTGTCGGTCGCCGGCACGGGGGCATCGCCCAGCGTGTATTTGAGGGCTTCGCGGGCTTTGGTGACGGCGTCGGAAAGATCGCGCGACGCGAGCCGCGCCCCCGCGGCGACCTGCTCGAGGTTGGCCCGAATCTGATTCGCCGGCGCGCCCGTGGGCGAGATCGATTCCCGGGCCGACAGCAGTGCGGGCGAGAGCGAGTCGTTGAGATACAGCGCGATGGACGTACACGCGCCCACCCCCGCGTTGATCGAGTTGGACTGCTCGCCCAGCACCTTGGCGTCGCGGGCGATCAGGTCGTCGATCAGACGCTTGTAAGCGCCGATCCCGCTGGTGGAGCCCAGGTCGATCCAGGTGCTGCTCACGTTGGAGGTGGCGCGGGCCATCGCGTCCAGCACGTCTGAGGCGTTCTGCTTCGCCCGGGGGTCCATCGCCCGGACATCCGCCGCGATCACCACCCGGTACCCCCCGGTCAGCTTCGAAAGCGTCTGCTGCGTGCGCGGGGCCAGCGATTGATCGCGCAGGGCGGTGACATCCTGCCTGACGGGGAAGCGCCCGGCCAGCAGGTTGGCCATGATGATCAGGGCGGCCGCCCCCAGCAACACCACCAGCACGATCACGCGCGCCTTGCGTCTTCCTGAGGTGTGGGGTGAGGTCGTCATCAGGCTATCCCCATCGCTTCAGTTCAAGCGCGCACGTCGCGGCCAGCAGGCAAAAGACCGTGATCCCCCCAAAGTACGCGACGTTCGCCAGGTCGATCACCCCGCGGGCAAAGTCGCCGACCCTGGGCGGGATCGCGATCGCGTACAGCACGCTGCGCACCGGGGCCGGTGCCAAGTCCGCTGGGGCCGCCGCGAAGAGCAGCCCCAGAATCGTGAACAGCGACACCATGAACGCCAGCGTGCTGTTGCCCGTCAGGCTCGACGCCAGCGTGCCGATGCTCAGGTACGCCGCCCCGACCAGATATAGACACAGATACCCGCACAGCACCGGCCCGGGATCGGGGGTCGTGTTGGCGACCCGAAACAGCGTTGCCACATACACCAGCGTCGGCAGGAACATGCACGTCAGAAACCCCATCGCCCCGAAAAACTTTCCCAGCACGATCGAGCCCGGCGAGACCGGCGCGGTCAACAGCGCCTCCAGCGTCCCACCGCGAATCTCGTCGGCAAAGAGCCGCATCGCGATCGCCGGCACCACCGGCATCAGCAGCGCCCCCGAGACCGCGAAGAAGTCTCGCATCGAGGCCGGGCTGCCAGTGCGCAGAATGTAGATCGAGAAAACCATGCCCGATAAAAGCGTGTACAGCGCGATGATGAGCCAACCCGCGGGGGCGCGGAAGTAGGCCGCGAGCTCGCGCTTGGCGATGGTTCCCGTTCCAGTCACGCCTCAGTCCCCTTTGGCGCCGCCTCGGGGTCGGTGGTGACTTCCCCTGCCTTGTCCATGATGTCCATGAAGACGCCTTCCAGCGTCGGGGCCTGGGCCCGAAGCTCGCGCAGCAGCACCCCCTGCTGCGAAGCCGCGCTGGCGATCTGCTCGCGCAAGTCCGGCGACCCCGCCCGCGCCAGAATCGTCCACTCCAGCCACCCCACGCTCTGCGTGGGCTTGTCTCCCGCCTGGCGCGACGTGACCTCGGCCACGAACGGCAGCGACGCCCACAGCTTGGTGATGTGCTCCGCCTCTCCCGCGCGGCCCTCGCGAGCCTGCACGAAGTATCGCGAGCCCCCGGAGCGCGTCAGCTCCGCCGGCGAACCATCCGCCCGCAACTGCCCGCCCGCGATGATCAGCACCCGCTGACACAGGCGCTCCACCTCGGGCAAAATGTGCGAGCAGATCAGCATCGTCCGGTCGGTCGCCAGTTCGCGAATCAGTTGGCGGGTCTCGCGAATCTGGGTCGGGTCCAGCCCGTTGGTGGGTTCATCGAGAATCAGTACCTTGGGGTTATGAAGTAACGCCGCCGCCAAGCCGACCCGCTGGCGATATCCTTTGCTCAACGTCCCGATGCGACGCTTCAGCACATCCCCCAGCCAGCACCGGGTTGCCGCCCAATCCACCGCCCGCTTGCGAACATCCGACGGGACGCGATACAGCTTGGCTCTATACGACAAATATTCACCCACGCGCATTTCGGTGTAGAGCGGAGTGTGTTCGGGCAAATAACCAAGGCTTTGGCGTGCAATCACCGGGTGGGAGGCGGTGTCATACCCCGCGACCAGAACTTTCCCAGCATCCGGCAACAGATACCCAGCGATCATCCGTATGGTTGTGGTCTTGCCGGCGCCGTTGGGGCCCAGCAGCCCCGCGATTTGTCCGGGCTGCAGCTCAAACGACATCCCGCGTACGGCGTGTACGTGTCCGAATGACTTATGTGCCTGATAAACACCTACCATCGTGGTACCTAATCTCCCATCGGTAGCCTCGTCCGAGGTAGAAGTGCATCACTCTTTCGGTCCGTTCGACGATATGACTGTACAGAGTCCGACAAACACGCAACGTCCCCGGCTCGCTACACTTGTACGCGAGCAGGAGGTAGCGGAACGCCATGGAAGGCGAAGCACGACCGCCAGAGTTGCAACGCGGGACGGGTATGGCAGTTAGCGCCCCCGCCGTCGCGTCGTCGATCAGTGAAGCCTCCGCGCCGACGCGAGGCGCGGCTCTTGCGCGTGGGAGTGGTGGTGTGTCCGACCCTGACCCGCAGATGATCTCGGCTGGAAGGAACCCCTCCGAAGCTCCCTCTCCCGAGTTCAAGGTCGGAGGCCTGGGCCTGGCGCTGCTCAATGCCATCGGCGAGGGTGTCGCGCTCCTGACCCGCACGGGGGCCTTTGTCTGGGCCAACGAGCCCGTGAAGCGCCTGGGTGGGGCCATGCAGGAACGCATCGGCGGAGCCTGTCGACTGTTTGATCGGGATCACCCTGTGCTCCCCCCGGGAGTGGCTCTTGCACCGGGCTATGTTCTGCCCCACGCCGAAGTCGCCATGACCGAAAGCGACCGATGGTTTGAGATCGGGATCTCTCTTCCCCCAGAGCCGGGCGTCACGATGGGGATTCGGGCCGACTGGGTGCTGGTCGTCGTTCGCGACGTAACCCCCGCCAAACGCCTCCAACAAAAGATCAACGCCATCGATCAGGCTGGCAGCGAACTGGTCCGCTTCGACGCCGAGCTGGTCCGAAAGTACAACGCCCACGAGCGGCTCAAGCTGCTCGAAACCAAGATCGTGGGCTTTGCCCGAAATCTGCTCCACTTTGACCACTTCGCCATCCGCCTGCTGGATGAACGCACCGGCAAGCTCGAGCTGGTGATCGGCTGCAACCTCCCCGCGGCCTTTGATTCGTTCGTCATCAAGCCGGGCCTGGACGGGTTCGGGATCAGCGGCTACGTCGCCGCCAGCGGACGCAGCTATGTCTGCGTCGAGACGAGCGCCGATGCCCTTTACCTGCCGGGAGTCGAAGGGGCCAGGTCGAGCCTGACGGTGCCGCTGCGATTGCAGGACAAGGTCATCGGGATCATGAATGTCGAGAGCCTCTCCCCGGCCGCGTTCGGTGACGAGGAGCGACAG
The DNA here is from genome assembly GCA_021732675.1 of Phycisphaerales bacterium. Taxonomy (GTDB): domain Bacteria; phylum Planctomycetota; class Phycisphaerae; order Phycisphaerales; family UBA1924; genus RI-211. The sequence continues at coordinate 5,843 of JAKFUN010000016.1, read as the reverse complement.
CTCGGGGAGATATTCGCCCGGTATGTCGCGGTGGCGATCCACATGCTTGACCTGCTCGTGGTGGAGCGCAGCTCGACCAACCAGACGATCACCGGGCGGGTGGCCAGCGAGATCAAAGAACCCCTGGAAGACATCGCCCACGAGGTCGAGCAACTCCGGTCGCAGATTCCCTCGACCGATCCGGGCACCGCGTCGCACCTTGAGCGCATCAACGCGGACCTGGCGGCCATCCGCCAGCGAATCCTGGAATGCGCCGCCGGACCCAGCTCGCTGCTGGGCGTCGAAAAGGCGATGGCCGAGAAGACCATCGACCCGATCATCGCGGGCCGCACGGTGCTGGTCGCGGACGACGAGCTGCGTATCCGCAAGACCATCGGCGATGTGCTCACGCTGCGCGGGGCGAAGGTCACGATCTGCGAGGACGGCGGCAGCGCCATCCGCATCCTCGACGAAAGCCCCCCCGGCGCGTTCGATCTGGTGGTCTCGGACATTCGCCTGCCGGACCACAACGGGTACGAGATCTTCGCCGCCGCCAAACGCAACTCGGCCAACACCCCGGTCATCCTCATGACCGGCTTTGGTTACGACCCGCACCACTCGATCGTCCGCGCGTCGCAGGAAGGGTTGCAGACCGTGCTCTTCAAGCCCTTCCAGGTGGAGCGATTGCTCGAAGACGTGCGTAAGGCGATTCTGGGCAAGATCTGATCCGGGCCGCTCGGGCCGCTCGACACGCGGACCATCAAGCCCTTCGCCGCTGCTGTTGACCCATCAGAAATGCACTACGAATCGCGCGATGGAGCGGGCGGGATCGGCCTGGGGGCGTGTCCTTCGCCGGCGAGCATCACGATCCCCACGACGATCAGCACCACCGAGATCGCCTTGCGCCAGCTCATCGGTTCGCCCAACACCAGCCACCCCAGCAAGACCGCCGTGGCCGGCGCGAGCGCGAAGGCGATGGGCCGGAGCTTGGAAATCTCTCCCCCCGGACTGCCCAGACCCAGGTAGAAGAAGAAGACCCCCGCGAACCCCGCGAGCAGCCCGGAGCCGACGATCAGGCTGAGCCAGGTCTTGCCGCTCATGGTCCACCAGGCCATCGGCTCGGTCTTCCAGACTCGCGTCGCGATCAGGCAGGCGATCAGGGCCGGAACCAGCGTGACGCCCGCACGAATGAACGACGCGGTAAGCGGCCCGACCTCCTTGGTGTTGAGCGCGGCCTTGGTGCCGATCTCACCCAACCCCCAGCACAACCCGGCCAGACATGCAAACACAACAGCGCGGCTCATGATCGGCTCCATCAAGATTGCTCGGACTCTGAACGGGGGGCGGATTGGTGCTGGGGACTCTTGGTCGACACCGCACCTGCGGGCAAGTTGGCCACCGCGCCGCTGAGGGAGCGCGGCAGGGCAAGATACAGCGCCAGCTCTGGCCCGGGAAGAAGCTCGGCCCGAATCTGGGCGTTCAGGACCTCGCACAACGCCCGCACCAGCGAGAGGCCCAGCCCGCTGTGAGAGCCGGCGACCGGGGTCCCGCGCTTTCGCCAGAAGGGCTCGAAGATGTTGGTGAGGTCTGTCTCGGAGAGGTCGGTGACGTGATTGCGGACGCACACCTCGGCCCCCAGCGGGGTGGCGACGGCGCTGACCTTCACCCGCCCGTGCGCGGGGGTGTAGGCCAGGGCATTGTCGAGCAGGTTGCCGAGTACTGACGCGATGGCCGCGAGGTCGGTCTCGATCAGCAGCCCCGGTTCCACGAGGCATTCAAGGCGTGGGGCCAAAGGCCCGGCTTGGCGGCGCGTGCACAACTCGCTGAGATACGTCCCCAGATCGACCTGGCTGGCGCTCACGCTCAGCAACCCCGAGCCCGCGCGGGCAATCGTGAGCAGCGTCGAGATCGTGCCTTGCATTTCCGAAGCGACGCTGGCGATCTCGCGCAGGGCCCGGCGCATCTCTTCGGGCTGCGCACCCGATCCCACTTCGGCGATCGCCCGCACTTCGGCGACCGGGGTGCGAAGTTCGTGGGCCGCGTTGGATGCGAAGCGCTTTTCGCGGGTGAAGGCGGCTTCGAGGCGGGCGAGCAGCGCGTTGAGGCGAGAGGCGATGGGTCGAAGCTCGTTGGGGCGCCCGGTTTCGGTCACGCGGGCCGAGAGATTCGCTGGCTGAATGGCGGTCACCTCTTGGGCCAGCTCAGAGAGGGGGGCGAGCCCTCTGCGAACGCTGCTGAGCAGGGCCAGCACTGTGGCACAGAGCACCCCGGTGCCCACCAGAAGCTCGGTGAGGGCAAGAGCCGCCAGCGGGCGTTCCAGGTCGCTGGTGGAGGCAGCGATGACGATGCGGACCGGCCCGGGGGGAGCGAAGGGGCGAACGACGGCGCCGGCATGAGCCGCGGCTTCGACCTTGCGAGGTTCGAAGGTGTACTCACACCCGCGGCCCACGCGCCCGTTCGGAAGCACTACCGGGCCCAGTGCCATCACGCCGACTCGCGTTCCCTGCATGTCGAGCTTGGCTCCCTTGAGCATCGGGGTTTGCTTGAGGAGGGAGCCGTCGCTGAGCCTCGCGTCAAAGTAGTAATCCAGCCCGGTTTCGATCGGCCCCCCGGGGGCGAGTTCGGGGGCGAAGTCAAAGTCCATGCCGTCGCCGATGCGTTCCGCGGCTGTCGAGAGCACTTGCATCTCATGGCGCAGGGCGTTGTCGAACTCTCGATAGACCGCCGCCCGCACCAGCACGTATGAGAGCACCGATCCCAGAATGATGAGCGGGAGGACGCGGGTAATGACCCGGCGCGTGAGCTCACGCCGGATGCTCCTCAAACGCCCTGCTCCGAAAGGACGTACCCCAGCCCGCGCCGGGTGTGGATGATCGGGCGGCACGACGCCACGTTGAGCCGGGCGCGAAGGTTGCAGACCGCGGAGTCGATGGCGTTGCTGCGGACCTGCGAATCTTCGTCGTACACGTGCTCTTCGAGCTCATCCCGCGTGACGGGGCGATTGACGCGATGGGCCAGGTATTCAAGAATGGCGTATTCGCGGGGCTTGAGGGTCACGTCGATGCCCCCGCGCCGGACCCGCTTGGTGCCGGTGTCTACTTCAAGATCATCCACGCGAATGGTGGTGGTCCGGGCGCCGTGCCGCCGGCGGGCCAGCGCCTGCACCCGCGCAACCAACTCGTCAAAGGCGAAAGGCTTGACCAGGTAGTCGTCCGCCCCGGCCTGCAACCCCTTCACGCGGTCCTCGACCGAATCACGTGCCGTCAGCAGCAAGACCATCGCGTCGACGTCATTGGAACGGGCCTGGGTCAGCAGTTCCAGCCCGTCCATCTCGGGGAGCATGATGTCCAGAATGATCACGTCGTACTCGGTGGTCCGCGCGCTGATCAGGCCTTGACGCCCGTCGCCCGTGACGTCGACCGCGAAGCCGTGGCGCTGAAGCCCGGTCTGGACCGCGTCACGAAGGCGGGAAGAATCTTCGACAACGAGTACGCGCATACGAGCATTCTACGGAAACCCGGCCCGCCGTCCATACATCCCCCGCAGAAATACGGGAAAGTTGATAGGGTGCCCGAACGAGCGGGCACGGCGCGGCTCACCCGTTTTTGGCCCCTCCCAAAGGGACGAGCAAAACCGGGCAGGGGGCTTGTTCGAGAACGCTCTTGCCGATCGACCCAAAGACGAGGCGTTTGAGCATGCCGTCGGCGTGGGTGCCCATGATGATGAGGTCGGCGTTGCAGCGTCCCGCGTAGGCCACCAGCTCGTCCACGATCGGGCCGATCGTCGTCCAGGTCGTGAGCTGGTCTTTGATCTGGCCAAAGACGGCGGCGTTGAACGCTTCGAGGTCGCGCCGGCTCATGGCCAGCAGCTCTTCGCGCGACAGTCCGCTGAGCGGAACACCCATCGCCCCGTCAACCGCGGGGGTGCCTGATGGGATGGCAAGCTCGGTCTGCGGGACGATGTGGACGACATGGACCTTGGAGCGAAACTGCTGGGCCAGGGGCACTACCCAAGGAGCCGCCAGCTTGGAAAGCTTGGAAAACCCGGTCGGAACCAGGATGGTGTCGTAGCGAGACATGGGCCACCTCCGCAGGCAGCGTATCGAGAGTGGGCGGAGCGTGCGGAAAAGGGCGCGGGCGAAATTGGGATGGGCGGCACGCGCCGCGGGCGGGGCTCGTCAAAAAACAAAAACACCCCGATCCGGATTCACGCGGGTGGTGTGTGCCCCTCGTGCGTTCCGGGTCGGAGCGAAAAAGTGAGTCGCGGGTGCTTGGGTCAGCGACCGAGAGAAACCGCCGTGAGGGGGAGGATTACTTCGGGTTCTTGTGCCCGTCGTCCTTGGTGGGCTCGGTCTTGGCCGGTACGGTCTTGGCGGGCTCGGTCTTGGCCGGGTCACCCGTGGTGGCCTTGTCGCCGTCCTTCTTTTCGGCGTCCTTCTTGGCGAGGGCTTCGGGGGTGCGAGCTTCTTCACCCGAGGTCTTCTTCCAGGAGGTGTCGGCGGCCGCCGTCAGCTTGGCCTGCTCGGCCAGGAACTTTTTGCGAGTGTCGGTGAAGATGTCCTTGTAGAAGAGGAAGAGGCGCCCGTTGGCGACGACGTACGACTCGGGGTCGATCTCGACCTTTTCACCGGTGGCGCCCATCGCGTAGGTGCACCAGCCGCCGTGGGCGGGCTCATACTTTTCGGGGCTGGCCTTGAAGAGCTCGAGGTGTTCCTTGGAGGCGAATCGATAGGTGATGCCGTTGTGAGCGAAGGTGATTTTCTTGTCGCCCTCTTTGGGCTTGCCGCCGCCTTCGGGGAAGTAGGCGACCGGGTCGTAGCCACTAATGGCAACCGTCTTTTCGACGTTGTACTGCTTGACCGCGTCCTTGGCGTGGAAGCGTGGGTCGGGCTTGGCGGCTTCCTGCGCGAAGGCGGAGCCAGCCAGGGCCACCACCAGCGTGGCAGCCGCGAAGAAACCGAAACGACGATGAGAGGCGAGGTTCGACAGAGTGTACTTGTTCATGAGTGAGTCTCCTGATTCCCTGCACGCTCCAACCAAAGGGGTGTTCAAAAGCTCTCGGCGTGCATTCGTTTGATGCCCCGCGCTGACTTTGGTGACATCATGAGGTTTCTGGGCTGGTTTTGGGGTTTCCCGGGGTGACACGCTTGACTCGGGCGGCGACTTTGCGCCCCTGCAATCTGGCCCACGACAGGGCGGGCGAGCGCCATGCCCACGCGCTTGTTTCGAGGACGTTTTTCCCGGCCCGCGTGGCCAAGGTCGAGGCGCGGGCTGCGCCGGCAAAGCCGCCCCTGGCAGCGACACCGCACGCACGACCAACCCCGGCGATGGTCGCTCTCGCTTGTGCCACCCGTCCCAGGGGCCGTCGTTTGGCATGCTCGCGAGCCACGTGCCGCACGAAGAAGAGGCTGCCGACTGCCGCCACCAGCGTTGCCCAGGCCCATCCGGTCCAGCCCATGGTTGGAGAGAGCTGCCCGGCGGCCACGAGTGTGCGGGCGAGAAGGGCCAAGCAGGTGGATGCGAGCAGGCTCGCCGCGAACCCGCCCCGCAGCGGGCCCAGAGGCAACGGCAAGGGAAGGGGGGTGGAGTCGACGAGGTCGAAGGCTTGCTTGGGGTCTCCGGGCGGGGGCGGGGCACGGCGCGGGGCAAGCGACGCTGATGCTCCCGCCCGCCGCGTATCGGAGTCGTCAAAGGCCCACCAGAGCACGCGATAGCCGCGCCACGCGACCCAAATGGGAGCGAAGAAAATGCGCCATACAACGCTGGCTGCCAACCTAAAGGTCTCGAACATCGCGCATCTCCGGTGGGGGGGCATCCCCCGGCCTTTGTTCGGAAAGCCCTTCGCCGAGTTTTTCGGGGTACGGT
>JAKFUN010000007.1 GCA_021732675.1 Phycisphaerales bacterium | reverse complement strand
AACCCGCTTTATGCTCTCTATCATTCTTCTTTTTTGCCGCAGCCAGGAGCCATTTTTTGACTACCCCCGCCGAGACCACTCCCTCAGCCAAGCGCGTCGCCGTCGTTACCGGCGCCTCGCGGGGCATCGGTAAGTCCATCGCGATGCATCTGGCCGACCCCAAGGGAGCCAACCGCCATGTCGTGTTGGTCAGCCGCAGCGAAGGCCCGCTGAGCGACGTTCGCAACGCCATCGAAGCGATTGGGGGCTCCGCGAGCGTCAAGGCCGTGGACGTGGGCGACGCCAAGGCCCTGGCGTTGGCGATCGACGCCATCGCCGAGCAGCACGGGCGACTTGACATCCTCATCAACAACGCCGGCATCACCAAAGACGGACTGGCCCTGCGCATGAGCGACGAGGACTGGGATCTGGTTCTCGACACCAACCTCAAGTCGGCCTTCGTTGCCACCCGCGCCGCCGCCCGCCACATGATGCGCGGGCGGTTCGGTCGCATCGTCAACATCTCATCCACGAGCGGCGTCGTCGGCAACGCCGGCCAGGCCAACTACGCCGCGGCCAAGGCCGGCATGCTGGGGCTCACCAAGACCATCGCCAGGGAGCTCGGCAGCAAGGGCATCACCTGCAACGCCATCGCCCCCGGCTTCATCACCACCGACATGACCGACAACCTGCCCGCCAACGTCAAGGAACAAGTCACCGGCATGATCGCCGTAAAACGCCTGGGCACACCCGAAGACATCGCGGCCTGCGTCGCCTACGTCACCAGCGATCAGGCCGGGTTCCTCACAGGCCAGACCATCTGCGTCGACGGCGGCATGACCATGTGCTAGAGCCGATCTAGTTCAGGTGCATCGGAGTAGCCCAGCTCTCCGGGCGGGATCACGGCGCGCAGTGCTGTGCCACCCAAGAAGCCCGCGCCGGGCCCGTGCAGGCCCTGCTCACACCTTCGTCGCACACACCACCCGTTGCAATCCCTCAAAGTCCGTGAGCACCCGCACGTCCTTGAGCGATTCCTCCCCCCCGAAGAGCGCCGCCGCCTCCGCCGCACGCGAGTCCGCGACTTCGACCAAGATCAGCCCGCCCGACTTGACCAGCCGCGGGCCATCCCGCAGCAACGGACGCACCAGATCCAGCCCATCCGCCCCGCCCCGCAGCGCTCCGTGCGGCTCATGGTCCTTCACGTTTGGTGCCACCGCGTCCCATTCATCATCAGGGATGTAAGGCGGGTTCGAGACCAGGTAATCCAGGCTCGGGCTCCCGCGCGTTGCTGGGTGTTCCAAAATCGGCCCAAGCATGTCCCCCGGCAGCAGGTCAAGGCGATCGGCCACGCCGTGGCGCACGGCGTTCTCACGCGCCAAAGCCAGCGCGTCCGCGCTGATGTCGCTGGCCGCGACCCGGACCTGGGGCAGGTTCTTGAGCAATGAAATCGCAATGCACCCCGAGCCGGTGCACACGTCGGCGATCAGCACCCCCTCGCCCTTGGCCCCCGCACCCCGCGTGGCCCGCTGGTGTTGCAGCACTTCCTGCACGATCGTCTCGGTCGCGGGACGCGGGATGAGAACCCGGCTGTCCACCTTGAAGGGAAGCCCAAAAAACCATCCCTCGCCCACGAGATATTGCACCGGCTCGTGCTTGAGGGCCCGGCCCACCAGGTCGCGCAGGGTTTGACGCTCTAGGGGCGTGGCCGGGCGATCCGGGTCCATGTACAGCCGCAATCGCTCGCACCCCACCACGTGGGCCATGAGCATCTCCGCCATCAGTCGGGGCGAGTCCAACCCCTTCTTTGTGAAGGCTTCACCCATCCACACCAGCAGGCGGCGGGTCGTCCAAACATCCGAACTGGCGGCTGGAGTAGTCACGGCCTGCAGTGTACGGCCAAAAAGCCAACGCCCCAGGGCGATTGACCCGGGGCGTGGCGAGCGAGGTGAGGGAGTGCCGCGTGCGGTCCCGACACGAGTTTACGGGCAGGTTGCGCCAGCGATCACGTTGATCAGGGCATCGATGTCTCCCTGGTCGGCGTTGCCGTCTTGGTTGAAGTCGGGGTCGATGTTGGTGTAGTTGATGCCGCCCGCGATGACATTGATGAGGTAGTCAACATCGCCCTGGTCCGCGTTGCCGTCCTGGTTGACATCGGGGTCGCAGCTGGCACCCTGGCGGGTGATATTGAGGGCGTAGTCACCAAACGCCCCGATGTAGCCGCCAAGTCGAAGGAACATCTGCTGGCCTTGAGACGCGCTGATGGTGACTCCGGAGCGAAGATTCTCACAGATCGGGGGCACTTGGTCATCGTTGCAGGCGATGGGCGAAGTTCCCTGCGTGGGGCAGGTGTTGTAGACCGCCAGCAAGGTGTCGAAGTCGCTCCCGCAGGTGGTGATATCAAAGGTGCCACCGACAGATGGGACGAAGCTGAACCATACGTCCTTGTGGAAGGTTCGAGTAAAGCCCGAGCAGGAGAACGTGGCGTAAAGGCTGTTGGTCGCGGCGCAGTTGCTGCCCAGGGTGGTGCCCTCACCCACGGTGCGGGCGTTCACGCATTCGTCATTGGCGGCAAAGACGCTCGAGATGTTGATGGTCGCATCACCCTGCGCGGCAGCGTTGTATCCAGCAACACGAGCCCAATACTGCTGACCTCCCACGACGTCGATGGTGATCCGCGATTGAAGGTTGCTGCCGTTGACGATGTCGTCGCTGCACCCGATGGTGTGGGTGGCGAAAACTTCGGGCTTGGCGTCGTGAATGGTGAGCACCGTATCGAACGTGGATCCGATGGTGTCGATGGTGATCTGGCCCGAACAGGCGGGCGTGAAGGTGAACCAGGCGTCGTTGCCTTGGCCCCCTCCGTTCCCGCAGTTGCCCAGGCTAAAGCCGGTGGGAGTCATCGCGTTGGTGCAAGAATAACCATTGCTGCCCGTTGGGACTTCAAGTGCAGCCTCGAACGTATCGCCCCCCATGCCCGAGAAGAGGAAGCCTTCGTACACCGCCCCCTGGTTGGTGGTGGGAGAGGAATCGTTCAGCTCATCGCCGACGGCAGCGAGGTTGCTGTTGAGCGCGATCGAGGTTCCGAAGCTCGCATTGGTGTTCGAGTTGGTCATTACGGAGCGCTGGGTGAAGTTACCCCCCACATCGCGGCGGAACTCGAAGACCTGACGCGAGCCGGGCGCGGACACCAGCACACGGTCCGACGAGATGGCGACCTCGGACCCGAAGTTCATACCATTGCTGGTGTTTTCGGGCACCAGCCGCGCGATCAACTGGGGCACGCCGCCCCCCATCACGCTGAAGAGGTACACGCACCCAACGTCGGTCTTGGCACCGCCAGCGTCCAGGGCCGTCGTATCGAACAGCGGGGCCCCGACCGCAATGATGCTGGACGCAAGGTCGACCCCAATGCTCTGCCCAAAGCGGATGCCCGAAGGCTGGCTGGGTGCATTGAACTTGGTGAAGTTCCAGGTGTTCGCGATGAGTCGTCCGACCACGGCGTAGCCAGTATTCGACAAGTTCCCGGGTGCCCCCGCGGCAAGCAGCGTGCCGTCGATCGCGACCGACTCGCCCAAGCGGTCGTTGGCCCCGCCCAGAACGTTGGTCCCCAACAAGGCCGCCTGAATCGTCCACGATCCGCCCGTGTTCTGAAGGATGAAAATGCCGCCCGTGTCGAGCGCGCCGGGCTGGTTGAACCCTGGGGCGCCAGCGATCACCCGCGGGGTCGGAGTAGTGGTCATGGCCACCGCCTTGCCGAACTCATCGCCATTGGACGACCCCGACGTCGAGTAGGCGAGGCTCTGAGCCCACGAGTTGCCGGTGCGCTGGAAGAGGAAGAGCGTCCCGCTGCCGCTCCCCGGAGCGCCGACCGCCAGCCACGGGAAGCTGGCTCCGACTGCAGCGCCGAACTGCATGCCGGTGTTGTTGAACGAGGGGAGCAGTTGCTGGGCCTGCGAGAAAGAACCGTTGAAGTTGTAGGCATACACGGCGCCCGTGTCGGCGGCACCGACCTGGTCGCGCCCCGGGGCGCCCGCGAGCAAGATCGGGTTGTTGCTCCCGTCGCGCGTCAGCGTGATCGCCGCTCCCAGTCGGTCGTCGCTCGATCGGGGGGAGTGGAGCAACTGGGTAGGGTTGCACTGGCCCTGAGCCAGCCCGGCCAGGGCTGCCAGCACGGTGGTCGAAGCATACAGGCGGGTCAACGTTTTCATCACAAGTCTCCACATTCATGCGAGGCGCAGCGGCACCGATGTCGGGCGACTCGCCCGGACACTGAGGGATCGGTGAACATGCGTCAACGCGGTACTTCGCTTGGGGCACCAGGCCAGCCTTGCGAGGATTGCCCAGGGACTGCTTTGGCAGCCGGCCCAGACGGACGAGTCCATACCGATCGAACCAGGCTCACGGCGGACGCCCATCCATGCGACGTCCGCCCGAAAAGGCGCTAATCCGGTTCTTTTTCCCGACTATGGTCGCGTCACGTGCCCCGTTTGACGCATGTTCTACGGGCACTGTGCCCGGGTCGGGTTGAGACTGATTGGACCAACCTGGTAGGCTTTGAGAAGCACCCACTGCCAGGCTTGCCCACCAAGGGCGTATCACCATGAGCGACACCCACATCACTCCCGGCAACCACGAAGTCACCCGCATCCTCGACGCGGTTCGCAGCGGCGACAAGGTCGCCAGCGAACAACTCCTCCCGGTGGTATACGACGAGCTTCGCCGTCTCGCCCGTTCCTACATGCATCGCGAGCAAGAGGGCCAGACCCTGCAGGCCACCGCCCTGGTTCACGAGGCCTATTTACGCCTGGTGGGGGGGCTGGAGGTCGCGTGGGATTCCCGCGGGCACTTCTTCGCCGCCGCCGCCATGGCCATGCGCCGCATTCTCGTCGAGCGGGCCCGCTCACGCGGACGCATCAAGCGGGGTGGCGATCGCAAGCGCGTCGAGCTGGGTGAACACGCCGTCATGTCCGAATCCGCCTCGACGGACCTGGTTGCCCTGGACGCAGCTCTCAACAAACTCGCGGCCTATGACCAGCGCAAGGCCGATGTGGTCATGCTGAGGTATTTCGCGGGCCTCACCAACGACGAAACCGCCGCCGCCCTGGGGGTCTCGTCGGCCACTGTCCGCAACGAATGGACCTTTGCCAAGGCATGGCTGATGCGTGAACTCACCGCGGCGGCGCTGCAAGAGGGGGAGACCAGCGGCTGATGCACCCCCGATGGGGTTGGCTCACGTGGGCGCGACGGGCTTGGACCAAGCGTGGAGAATGAGTCTGCATGACCACCAGGCAAGAGTTGGCCGAGCGGATCTTCTTCGAGCTGGTGGAAATCCCGCCGGCGGCGTGGCCGCACGAACTCGACCGACGCTGCAATGGCGACGACGCCCTTAAGGCCGAACTCCGCGACCTGCTCGCGTGTCACGCCCGCGCCGAAGGGTTCTTGGACAATGCCGAACTGCTCGCCCAGAGCCTGGGGCTCGGGCACACCCGGGCCGCGGATGAGCACGAGCTCGCCCCCGGCACCCGCGTGGGCGAGTACACGGTGGAAGGGGTGCTGGGCCGGGGCGGGATGGGGACGGTCTACATCGCCAGGCAGGAACGCCCGCGCCGCACCGTCGCCATCAAGATCATCCGCCGCAGCGTCTCCAGCCAGTCGCTCGTGCGCCGATTCGAGCACGAGGCCGATGTGCTCGGGCGACTCCACCACCCCGGCATCGCCCAGATCTATGAAGCCGGGGCGTCGGTCATCGACCCGGGCCAGCCCGCGCAGCCCTACATCGCGATGGAGCTGGTGCGCGGGCCGGCGCTGAATGTTTTCGCCGATCAGCAGCGCTTTGGCACCCCTGCCAAGCTCGAGCTGCTCGCCAAAGTGTGCGACGCGGTACACCACGCCCACCAGCGGGGGGTCATCCATCGCGACCTCAAGCCCGGCAACATTCTCGTGGACGAGTCCGGCCAGCCCAAGGTGCTCGATTTCGGCGTCGCCCGAGCCGTAGACGCCGACCTGCGCGTCACCACGCTCCAAACCAGCGTCGGGCAACTCATCGGCACACTCCCCTACATGAGCCCAGAGCAGGTGCTCGCCGACCCGGCGGAAGTGGACACGCGTTCGGACGTGTACGCGTTGGGCGTCGTGCTCTACCAACTGCTGACCGGGCGCTTGCCCCTGGACCTCAAGAGTCGCAGCATTCCCGAAGCCGCCCGGCTGATTCGCGATGAATCCCCGGCGCGTCTGAGCAGCGTCAGCAAGCTCTTCCGGGGCGACATCGACACCATCGTCTCCAAGGCCATGGAGAAGGCCAAAGGGCGGCGTTATCAGTCGGCGGCAGACCTGGCGACCGACATCCGCCTCCACCTCGGTGGCCGCCCCATTCAAGCCAAGCACGACTCGGCGCTGTATGTTCTGCGCAAGCAGATGAAGCGCTACAAGGGCTTCGTGGCCGCGGGAGTGGTGGGGCTTCTCAGCCTGGCCGGCTTCGCGGTCTACGCGGCGCTCCAGGCCACTCGCTATGAAGCCCTGGCGATCAAGGAGCGCCTCGTGCGCGAGGATGCCGTCGCGTCGCGGACCGCCGCCGAGGCCAATCGTGACCTCGCCAAGGCCAGCGCCGCCCAGGCCGCGGAAAAGGCGATCGCCCTGGATTCTCAGTTGTTCAGCAGCACGATCGAGCGGGCGAGGCTCGAAGGGCTCGCGGGCAATCTTCCCGGGGCCGAGGACATGCTCTGGCGTTCGTTGCTCACCAACCCGCGCTCGCAGCGCGCCCGCTGGGGGCTGTGGGAACTCTACTCACGCGACCCGGTCAGGTGGACCATGCCCGGCCCCAACACGCACAACGAAGCCGGAGACTTTTCGCAAGACGGCCAGCGGGTCGCGGTCGGGGCCGAGGTCGGCAGCGTGGGCGTCTATGACGCCGCTACAGGCGCTCAGAGCTTCGTGTTCAAGGCCCACGCCTACCACATCCGCGATCTCTCGTTCGTCGATCAGGATCGGGGCCTGATCACCATCGCGAGCGACGGCGAGCTCGCCCGCTGGGACATCTCCTCCGGCAGCGCCATCGAGGTGTGGCGACTGAAATGCCCCGACGCAGGTGCCTCCTATCAAACCAGCAACATCCTGCGCGATGGCTCCCGAGTCTGGCTCGTCACCGATGCCCGCAGGCTCTGGGAGATCGACGCAGTTCGCGGCACCCCCCGCGAGGGCCGAACGCTCGGCCCGGGCAGCTTCAGCGGAATGGCCTCCAGCCAGGTCGCCGGCCTCTTCGCGCTTGGGGATGACGCCGCCGGGGTCTCCGTCCGCCGACTCGCCGACGGTGCCGAGGTCCGCCGCATTCAGCTCAGCCAGCGAGGCGGCAACGCGGTGTGGATCGGCGGAATGGATTTTTCGCCAGATGGCAAACGCCTCGCATTTGCCTCGCGCGACCGAAAGGTCCGCGTGGTGGATCTAGCCTCTGGCGCGATCATTTTCGAGAACGCGCCCGAGCTCCCCTCCATCGGTTCGCTTTCATACTCCCCCCTGGGGGACCGAATCGTGAGCGCCGGGCCCGACCAGGCGTGCATGTGGGACGCCTCTTCCGGCAAGCTCCTCACCCAGTTAGCCGGCCTCAAGGGCCGCGTCAGTTGTGTCCGCTGGTCCCCAGCTGGAAACGGGATTCTCATCTGCGGCGAAGGCTTCGTGCGCATGTGGGACGCCAGCCCAAGCCCGGGCCGGGTCGGCTTTTCGGGGCACACCAGTTGGGTCTTCGGCATGAATCAAAGCCGCGTCCGACCGGTTGTGGCGACCTGCGCGGGTGACTACACCGTAAGGCTGTGGGACCGCTCCTCCGGGCGCGAGCTCGCCCGCACCAACATCCCCGCCGACCGCGCCCGCACCGTGAAGTTCAGCCCCGACGACACCCGGCTCTACGTCGCCGCCAACGACGGCTGGGTCTACGTATTGGACGCTGCCACCCTCGAGTGCGTGCAGCAGTTTTCCGTCAGCGATCGCGAACTCTTCAACCTGCACCTCTCGCCCAACGGGGATCTGCTGGTCACCGGGGGGTACGGCCGCAAGATTCACGTCATGGATACCCAGACCGGCCATGAGGTGCTGCGAATCGACGACTTCAAGCAAGGCGTTGAAGATCTGGTCGTGGACGACACCTTCTCGCGCGTCTTTGCCGTGGGCAACGGCAACGATGTTCGCTGGTACAACCTGGTGAACGGCGCCACACTGGGAAGCCTGCGATGCGACGGCCGCGCCATCGGCCTTGCCCTGGCCCCCGATCAGATCCATCTCATCATCGCAACCTACGACGGCTACATCGAGTCTTGGAACATCGAAACGTCAAAGCGCGAACTGCGATTCGAGGCTCATCGCAACGTCATCACCTCGCTCGCGATCAGCCCCGGCAACCGACTCCTCGCCACCGGGGGCGACGATGGGGCCATCAAGCTCTGGGACCTTTCCAGCGGCGACAACCTCGCCAACATCCTCGCTCGCCAAGGCGAAGTTCCATATCTCGCCTTCGAGCCCTCGGGGCACATCTTGCAGGCCACCTTCCGGGGCGGCTTTGCGGGGATCTACGACCTCCTCTACGGCAACATGCTGATCGCCGGGAACTCCGAGTTCCACATCCAACGCCTCGGGCCCTCCGCCAGCACGCCGGACAACATTGCCTCGGTCAGGGCATGGTCGCAGGCCATCCTCAAAATGACCCGGCGCTATTTCACCCCAGCAGACAAAGGCAACTAGGCCCGCGTCACAGCGCTGGCTGGCGACCCCTCTACTTGCCCGGGCTATGCACCGGCTTGGCGCCTTCCGCGCCAGCAGCCGGGACGTCGGCCTTCTTCTCAGACGCGGGCTTTTCCGGCATCGGCTTGGCGTTTCCGTCAGTCGGCTCTTGCACCACCCGAGGCAGCAGCGTCTCCGCGCAGGCAAGCCGATACGCCGTCACCGCCATGTTGGCCGCCGACTGCGCCAGATACTCCGGAATCGCCAGGTCGTACCGGTCGTGCTGCGTGTGCCACCCGTGTCCATAGTCCGCCCGCCCGACCTCATCCCAGAAGAACCCGGGCACGCCGACCGCGTTGAAGCTGGCGTGATCGCTGCTCCCGTGCGTGTCGATCACCTTTCCCGTGTTGCGGATGTTGACGTTGAGGTACTTCTTATCCGTCTCGCTGTAGAAGATGTTGTTCACTGGCGCCGTCGCCATCGCCAGCATCTGCACCATGTTCTCCGCCGCAGGCACGCCCCCTTCATAGTTGGTCCCGCCGTCGTCCACAAAGACCGCCGAGATTTTGGGGAGCTCGTCCTTATGAGCCTCGACATACCCGCGGCTACCCAGCAGTCCCTGCTCCTCGCCCGTCCAGTGACAGAACCGGATCGTGCGGGCCGGCTTCGCCTGCGCCGCCATCAAGATCCGGGCGGCTTCCATCACCACCGCCGTCCCGGTGCCGTTGTCTGTACACCCCTGCGAGCCCGGCCCGTTCCACGAATCCAGGTGAGCTGAGATGATCACCACTTCGTCGGGCTTTTCGCTCCCGCGAATCTCCGCGATCGTGTTGTACACCGGGATCGGGCCCTTGGTCAACTCATGCTTGAGGTCAAACTCAACTTCGATCGGGTCGCCATCCGTCAATCGCGAGTTGATGTAGTCGTAGTCGCTCAGCCGGATGATGACATGCGGGTCCTGCGGCATCGAGTCAAGGTCCAGCTCGCGCCACTTCGGGGCCGCCCCGGTCCACACCCGCTCATCGCGGCTGGTCGAGATGTACCCCGCCACCGGTTCCAGCGCCAGCCGCTCGACCACCGTCAGCGTCGCCGGGTCCGCCCCGCCCGCCACCTTTTTGCGAGCCTCGACCCGAGATTCATACCGGGCCGAGACCAGGCTCCGAATGCCCCGCTGCCCAAGGGCCGCCGGCGCCTGAATCAGCACCCAGGCCCCCTTGAGTGAGTCCCTCACCTTGTCAAACTCCGCCCCATCCTTCGGCTCGCGAACAATCACTCCCCGCACCGGGCCTTGCGTGCCCGCCGTCCACGCCAACGTGGTCAGCTCAAGCGCTCGCAAAGTTTCGTACTCAACCTTGACAGGGCCCTGAGCCGCCTCGCCCATCTCGGCCTTTTCAGACTTTGCGTCCTTGGCGTCGTCAGCCTGCGTCTCGCGCCGCAGCAACACCTTCCCCGACGACGGCCCGCGATCAAAGCGAACCGCGATCGTCCCCCATTGCTCCATATGCGAGTTTTCCAGCCCCAGAGTCTGATATTGCTCCATCACCCAGCGATTGGCCCGCTCCGCAGCCGTCGAGCCCGTCAGCCGTGCCCCGATCTCGTGAGTCAGATAATGCAAGTAGCTCATCACCTGGCTGTTGTCCATCTCCTCAGCGATGATGCGATCGACCGTCGCCGTGTCGCCCATGTTCACATTCGGGCAAGGCTGGTCCTTTCCGTCGATCACCATCACATACGGGGGCGGATACGCCCACGCACCCGCCGCCAGCCCCGCCACCATCGCCAACACGCCCCACGCCCGCACACGCTTCACGCTCATGGTCCAACTCCTGGATGTTCCACCCCGACCCTTTTCCGCCCCAAGCCTACCCGATCCGGCCCCCGCAAACACCCTCCGGGCGAGTTTGGGACCTTTCCTTGGCCCGGATGGAACGGCGAGCCCGACCGCGTAAACTACCTCCCTTGGTCCGGGTCCGTTCCCGGCCCAATGAACACGGACGGAACGCCGCCCGAGCAATCCTTCCCCCAGGCGACGCGGCGAAGTTGGAGCAGAAGTATGTCGACGGCCACCAGCGAGCAGACGAACAAAGTCACCATCTCCGACGCCGGCCCCAGCGCCAAGCGTGTCTCGATCGAAATCCCCGCCGAGGTCGTCACCCGCAAGCTGCGCGACTCGCTCGACACCATCGCCGTCGAAGCCGCCCTGCCCGGCTTCCGCAAGGGCCGCGTCCCCCGCTGGCTTGTCGAAAAGAAGTTCGGCCCCGCCCTCCGCAAAGAAGCCAAGACCGAGCTCGTGACCCAGGCCGTCAACGCGGCCGTCGAAGAAAACAAGCTCAAGGTCGTCAGCGAACCCACCGCCGAAAGCCTCCCCAAGCTCGACCTTGAAGAAGGCAAGCCTTTCAGCTTCGACGTCGAGATCGAAGTCCTGCCCGACTTCACGCTCCCGACCCTCGAAGGCGTGAAGGTCAAAAAGCCCACCATCGCCATCACCGACGCCATGGTCGACGACGAAATCCGCAAGCTTTGCATCAACGAGGGCTCCCTCGAATCTCACGACGAAGCCGGCGCCGGCGACTACATCACCGGCCACGCCATCATGGTCGACGCCAAAGGCCACGAGTTCTACAACCTCAAGGGCGCCGTCGTCCAGAAGCCCACTGCCGACAAAGAGGGCAAGGGCATGATCCTGGGGATCATGGTTGACGATTTCGACAAGCAGCTCGGCTCCCCCAAGCCCGGCAGCACCTCCACCGTCAAGGCCAAGGGCCCCGAGAACCACGAGGTCGAAGGCATCCGCAACGCCGATCTCACCATCACCTTCCACGCCGAGCGTGTCGACCGCATTCTCCCCGCCCCGGTGGAGCAGATCGTCGCGGGCTTCGGCTTTGAGAACGAGCAGCGCCTCCGCGACGCCATCCGCCAGCGGATGGAGCAGCGCGTGCAGATCCAGCAGGTGACGGTGATGCACCAGCAGATCGCCAAGCACCTGACCGACATCGTGCCGATGGAACTGCCCCAGCGCATGAGCAGCCAGCAGGCCGCCCGCACCCTGGAGCGCCGCCGCCTCGAACTCATGTACCGCGGCATCGACGCCCAGCAGATCGAAGAGCACATGGCCGAACTGCGGGCCAGCAGCAGCACCGACGCCGCCCGCGACCTCAAGCTCTTCTTCATCCTGTACAGCGTCGCCGAGCACTACAAGGTCCGCGTGGACGAAATCGAAATCAGCCAGCGGATCGCCCAGATGGCCGCCCAGCGCAACGTCCGCCCCGAGCAGTTGCGTGCCGAGCTGATCCAGACCCGCCAGATCAACGGCATTTATCAACAAATCCGCGACCACAAGAGCCTGGACGCGATCCTGAACCGCGCCACGGTGGAAGAAATGCCCGCCGACGAGTTTAACAAGTACATGAAAGAGCAAACCAACAGCAACTGAGTTGGTTCACGCCTGTGCCCCACGAACCCCACGCCCACGCGTGGGGTTTTTCGTTTTGCCGTCGCCTCGCACCTCGCTTCCGCGAGACTGCCCACGTCATTCCCACTCACTGCGTAGAGATTTCCCACGCCAGCCATTGGCGGCGCTGCTCGCCCCGGGCTTCATCGCGACTCACGCCGATCCCGGCGTTCAGACCCGCCTTCGCCGCGGAAGCACCATCAACCCCGCCAGCCCCACGCCAATCGCCCCCGGTGCCGGGATCACCGTGAGCGTCACATTGTCAACGCCCACGCCATAGCTGGGTCCCGCAGGCACCTCCGGCGCAGGGTTGTTCCGAAGCCAGAACCCCACCGTCACACTCGCCGCCGGATTCAGCGGGATCCCCGATGAGTTGGTGAACTCAGAGACGTTGAACCTCACCGGCGCCACCGTGGTCCACAGGGCCGTCTCGGGCCCCGCGATGAACGACGCAGGCTGGTAGATTCGGTTGCTCTGAAGAAGGAACGGAACAAACTGGGGAATGGGCGTGCCGGTGCTGACGACAGAGGTCCGCCGCAGATCCGCCCCGAGGGAGATCTGCGCGTCCAGCGACCCTAGCACAATCGTGGACCCGGCCCCCCGATACTGAAACCCAGTGCCCGTGCGATTGTTAGGAGAAGTCGTCGCGATCAGTGCGGCGTATGTGCCGGGATTTCCCCCGGAGGACAAAAAGGTCCCCGACTGCGCTTCCACCGTCGCGACGCTCGACCACGCGTTGAAGCTCCCCGAGCCGAACCCGTCGCTGATGTTCAGCAGCACCTGCGCTTGCCCGCAAGCCGCGAACGATCCCAAAGTCACTACCGCCGCCAAGACATTGATCGATCTGGCACTGTGTTTCATGGGCGTCCCTTTTTGCTGGTGTGAGTCGGACACATCGTGGACCGAGGTGTTACAGCCCGCTCAGGAAGAGGGTTGC
Source organism: Phycisphaerales bacterium (assembly GCA_021732675.1). GTDB lineage: Bacteria > Planctomycetota > Phycisphaerae > Phycisphaerales > UBA1924 > RI-211. Next base: position 879 of record JAKFUN010000007.1, on the reverse strand, counting down.
CAGAATTTTCTTTTCGGGATACTTCACCACCGCATCGGGTCGGACAGTCCTCGGCAATGAAGGAGCCAGACGCCAACAGGGGACTACCCAGCCCCAACCCAACCCCTCAACCCTGCTTCTCGCTCCCGCCGCGCGTCAGATCCTTCATGAACGACATCGCAATGCGTTCGTTGACCGCCCCGCACCCCGGGCAAATGCGGCCCCGGGCGCTCGCGGGCTGCTCGGAAATGTCCACCCCGCACCCAAAGCAGGTGTGTTCGGTCATCTTCGAGGTCATGGTGTTCAGCGCGGTCAACACGATGATCGCCGCGGGCGTCACGACGGCCAGCACGGGCCACGTGGTCGTGACGAGGACGCCCACCGCGATGGCACCGGTGGCGACCACCAGCCACAACGCCCGCCGCCGCAGCATCTGCACCCAGGTTTTGACCGTCTTCGTAGGCATCGGGTAATCATACTCCCCGGGGTCGTCCTTTGAGCGACGGCCCCTCACCGCACCCGTTCATACGCCGTCCGCCTTCATACAGGTCGGTACAGATCGATCACATTCCGCACTTTTTCCGGATTTGGCACGTCCGCCATCTCCACCTCGTCCTCATTCTCGGCAGCGCAGGAAATCGCCAGCGTCCCCACGCCCCAGATTCGCTCCCAAAACGTCTGCTCGATCTGGATATTCCGGATGTCCGCGTGCAGCACCTCGCTCGTTTTGCGGCTGAAGATCCCCCGCCGATCAATCGTCCGCTTGGTCGTGATCTTCAACCCATCCCCCATCGTCTGAAGCCGCCACAACAGCAGCACCATCCCCGCGATGATCCCGATCGCAAAAGCGACAAACGCCAACGGCGTCCCCACCGCCGAAGCGAGCAACACCGTCCCCCC
>JAKFUN010000215.1 GCA_021732675.1 Phycisphaerales bacterium | reverse complement strand
AGCCCACGCGTGCATATCGAGTTCTCGTGCCACCACGATGCGCCCCGCATCGTGGTGTTTTCATTATGGACGCACCGCCCGCGCCCGGGCCAATCACTCACGCCCCCTCGCCCGTGCCAAGCACCGCCCCACACCCCGCTTCCCCGCTACCATCCCTTATTGATTCTTGATTCTCACTCGCACATGCCCCACCCCGCCGTCCAGTTCAAGCACGTCAGCTTCGCCTATCCCGGGGCGCAGCCCGCCCTTCGGGACGTAACCCTGGACGTCGCACCTGGGGCCCGGCTGGGCGTTCTGGGCCCCAACGGCGGGGGCAAGTCCACCCTCCTCAAGCTCACCCTGGGCCTGATTCGTCCGACGCACGGGGAGATCACAGTCTTCGGGCTCTCGCCCCACGCCGCCTCATCCCAAGGCCTGGTCGGCTATGTCCCCCAGCGCTCCGGGGCCGAGCAGGCCTTCCCTCTCTCCGTACGGCAAGTCGTCGAAATGGGCCCGGCGCTGCGACTTCCTCCCTGGCGAGGTCTCTCCCGCCAAGATCGCGACGGGGTCGAAGCCGCCTTGACCGCGGTGGGGGCCCTGTCAATCGCCGACGCCCATGTCGGCTCCCTCTCGGGAGGGCAGTTCCAACGGGTCCAGATCGCGCGGGCCCTGGCCTCGCGTCCAAAGCTGCTTTTGCTCGACGAACCCACGGTGGGGATCGACGTCGCCGGGCAGCAGCAGTTCGCCGAGCTTTTGGCTCGCCTGCGCGATGACTTCGGCATCACCGTGATGGTGGTCAGCCACGACATCCGGACGGTGGCGAGCGGGTGCGACCGTGTCGCGTGCCTCAGCCGCACGCTGCACTCGCATGTCGCCCCCGAGGGGCTGACCCCAGGCGTACTGGCCGAGGTCTTCCGTCATGACGTCGCGGCCATCTTCGGCGACCTTCACATCGACGCCCACCCCGCCAGCGCCTGCACCGGCCATCACCACGCCCCGGTGCAGATTTCGCTCCCCGCAAAGGCCCCCAACCCGTGAAGACCCTCTTCTATCTCACCGACCCGGCAATGCGCGAGATTTTTCTCCCCGGGGTCGTGACCGGCCTGGCCATCGCGATCATGTGTGCCGCCCTGAGCGTGCTGGTGGTGCTCAAGCGCCTCGCGTTCGTAGGTCAGGGGATCAGCCACGCCGCCTTCGGCGGCGCCGGGGTCGTCGCCACCTTGGGGTGGGCCAGCGCCACCGGGGCCCTGTCATTTGGGGCCTTCGGGGTGGTCTTCGGATTCTGCCTGCTCGCGGCCCTGGCCATCGGCTGGCTCAGCCTGCGCGGCAAGACCGAGGCCGACACCGCCATCGGCATCGTCTTGGTCGCGTCGATGGCGCTGGGGGCGGTCCTACTCACCCGAGCCGCCCGCTCGCACGGCGCCAGCCGGGGCGTTTCGTGGGAGTCGTTCCTCTTCGGCTCGATGGACAGCATCACCTGGGCCGACGCCATGCTCGGGTGGGGGAGCACGCTCCTGGTGGGGCTCACCCTCTGGGCAGTGCGCCGCCCGCTGGTCTTCTGGGCCTTTGATCCGGTCGTCGCTCGGGCCGTCGGCGTGCGCGAGCCGCTCATGAGCCTCATCATGATGGCCCTGCTCGCCCTGGCGACCGTGACGGCGATGAAACTGGCCGGGGTGGTGCTGGCCACCGCCATGCTTGTCCTGCCCGGTGCCTCGGCGTTGCTTCTCAGCCGGCGCAGCACCGTGGTGCTCTGGGCCGCGCTGCTGATCGCCCTGTCCGGGGTTATCGGGGGCGTGGTGCTCAGCTTCGAGGCCGACTGGCCCACGGGACCAAGCATCGTCGTGGTGCTCTCCGGGATCTTCGCGATCGCCCGAGTGGTCGTGGCGATTCAGTCGCGATCGAATCGGGCAAACCCCCAGGCCGGGGCGCTACAGTGACCCGATGACCCGCCGCCCACTCTCCTTGCCCGTCATCTCCAATCCCGTCGACCCCGCCCGCGCCGACGCCAAAGAAAAGTGCGGCGTCTTCGGCGTCTGGGGGCACCCCCATGGTGCCCGCCTTGCCTACCTGGGCCTCTACGCCCAGCAGCACCGGGGGCAGGAGTCCGCAGGGATCGCCGTCTCCGACGGGCTGGTCCTCAGCGCCACCACCGGCATGGGGCTGGTCTCCGAAGTCTTCGACCCCGATACGCTCGACAAGATCGATGTGCGAGGCGGACGCGGCGCCATCGGCCACAACCGATACTCCACCGCCGGGGGCTCTCTCTCCTGCAACGCCCAGCCCTTGCTCGAGAGCTATGTCGGCGGGCAGGTGGCCCTCGCCCACAACGGCAATCTCATCAACGCCGACCCACTTCGCCAGCGCTTTGAAGAAGCCGGGCACATCTTCCACACGACCTCTGACACCGAGGTCATCATTCACATTTTGGCCGGCCCCGCCCAGCAGCGCCACGCCGACCCGCTCGCTGCCACCCTGCGCCACTTGCAAGGGGCCTTCAGCCTGGTCTTCTTGTTCCCCGACCGCATCGAAGCCGCCCGCGACCCTTGGGGGTGGCGTCCCCTCGTACTGGGTCGCTTGTCCTCCGGGCAGTATGTCGTGGCGAGCGAAACGGTCGCGCTGGACGTCGTCGGGGCCGAACTCATCCGCGAGGTCGAGCCCGGAGAGATCATCACCATCTCCGACGCCGGGCTTTCGTCACGCCGCTTCGCCGATGGCTCGGCCAAGCCCGCCCACTGTGCCTTCGAGCATGTCTACTTCGCCAACCCCGCCAGCCTGGTCTTCGGGCAGAATGTCCAGATGACCCGCGAGCGCATGGGACAAGTCCTCGCTCATGAAGCCCCCGTTCAGGCCGACGCCGTGGTGCCCATGCCCGACTCTGGGCGCAGTGCCGCCCTGGGCTTTGCGCGGGCCAGCGGGCTCGCCTACTGCGAAGCCATCGTTCCGAATCGCTACGTCGGGCGGACCTTCATCAAGCCTACCCCCGAGCAGCGCCAAAGCGCCGTGCGACTCAAGCTCAACGTGATCGGCGAACTGGTGCGGGGCAAGCGACTGGTCATCGTGGACGACTCGATTGTTCGAGGCACCACCACCAAGGCCAAGATGGACCAGTTGCGGGCCGCCGGCGCCAAAGAGCTCCACCTGCGCATCAGTTGCCCGCCGATCCGCCACCCGTGCTACTTCGGTGTGGACTTTGCCGAACGCAGCCAACTCGTCGCCAACGGCAAGACCGTCGACCAGATCCGCGAATACCTGGGCGTGGACTCGCTCCACTACCTTTCACTCGACGGGCTTTTGTCGTGCATGAAGCGCGACGTGTCGCACTACTGCACCGCTTGCTGGAGCGGGGACTACCGCCTCGACCCCTTCCATCCCGAGGCTGATTTCGCCACCGAGATCGAACAGCTCAAGATCTTCGGGTGAGCCCCGCGACGCGACACCTACTTCAACTCCCACTTCACGACATAACGCGACGCCAGTGGCGGAAACTTCACGTGCAGCCGAAGTCCCCTGAACTCACTCGCATTCCACCCCATCCGTGAATATGCGCGTGCGGCCAGGCTCGCGTACTTTGAAACCAGCGGCGTCGCCACCACCGGGGGCGAACCCTCGAGGCGAACAGGCTCTTCAGTCAAGGCGAGTTGATTGGCCGGGATCTGCATCGACACGTCTTCCAATCCCCCGTGTGGAAACCCATACAACTCGAATAAAGGGTCGAGCGGGACCGGAAGATCGCGGTGGACAAAGAAGTCGAGAATGAGGTTTTCCACCGGGGTGGTGATCGAGACCCCCAGCCGGGCGTGTTCATGCCCCGGGATGCGAAAAGAGGGCAACCCCCGCGCAATGAACCCGAAGGCACAGTCGAAGGTGCCTCGGTTACCCACGGGCCCCCCGGCCAACGCAAACTCCCGCCCGTCGCTCGTGTCGGTGGCCTCGACCTGAGGCACCTGGCCCGAGCAAAAATCCGGAAGCACCAAAGGCGGATCGCCCGGGCGCTTGTTCAGATCGACCTCTTCGGGGCCCTGATTACTCGGGGATTCCTTGCCTTTGTCGTCGGTGATCTGGAGACAGAAGAGCCGCCAGCGGGCGCTGGTGCGTAAGCGTCGGAAGCGATAAAGCCCCCCTAATTGCACCAGGTCCGCACAGTTGGCCGACGCGGAGGGGCCCAAAAACGACGCCGACAGCCGCGTCCTGGCCTGCACCCCCCAGACCATGCTGTTGCCCCGAAAGGCCTGCTCACGGCCGCTGCCCGGGTGATCCTCGCGATCGATCAGCCCCATGCTTTCCAGAGAGAGCTCCAGGTGCTCGCGATCCCCCGCGTGATGCTCGATGACCCGATAAAGCTGCCTCAGGGCCCGCTCGACGCGATCGATCGCTCCTTTGGGGGCGTTGGCTTTGGCGAAGGCCAGAAGCGCGAGTTCCATCCCTTGTTTACCCGGGAGATGGTCGAGCATGGCAAAGGGCTGCGCCACCGCCACCACGCGGGCGAGCTTCCAAGTGAGATTTCGGTTGAGGCCGAATCGTCGGGCGACTTCCTGGGGTTCATCCGGGTTGGCCCCCGCCGCGACGTAAAGCTCGACGATCGCGACGCGCACCGCTTCCAGCGCGTCTCGTGCGCTGTCAAACATCTGGCAGTCGGGTTCTTCTTCGCTGGGCATGACCCATTATTTTACCAAACCTGGGGGGTTAGATCCAAGAAAACGCCTGTGCATATCCCCGGCCTGGTTCCGATAAAGTCCATTGGGACCTTCTTTTTGATCGCCGCATGATTTTTTGCGATCGCGGTTTCGGTGGGGGGCTGGTAGAGAGCCGCGCGGCGTCGTGGGGCCGGAGGTCGCCCTTCTGGGAGAGCGACGTGCCACGCGGGCGTGTCCCGCCCGCCGCTTGGGGCATCCTACCTCGATATGCTCCAAAGCCCTGTGATCTCAAAAAAAGGACATTTCAAGATGATGAACTGGCGAATCCGGTCGGGACTGGCTTTGGCTTTGATGATGGGACAGGCGAGCGGGCTGGCCTTCGAACCTCGCACCCAGGCGGGCAATGCCTCTCCGTCGACTCCCGAGGAGTTGGCGGCTCACGCCAGCGAGTATCGGGTTCATGAGAGCACCCTGGCCAACCCGTTTATGGAAGGCCGCGCTCCGGGGACGCTGGGCAACCGCCGGGCGGCGGACTACATCGAGTTCAATCTCAAGAGCCTGGGCCTAACCCCGGCCTTCCCCAGCGAAGAAGCCGGACCCGGCGGCGAAAGGCAGACGGTGGATTTTTCATCCTGGCGCCAGCCTTTTGTGGCCCCGCCGAGCCTGCGCCCGGGGGACTCGGTGAAGATTCGCAAGCAGGAAGCCGGGTACAAGCGCCAGAGGAATCCGGATGCCGCCGGTCAGGCTGACACCGCCCTTCGTCCCGGAGTTGATTTCAACGTGATCGGCTACTCGGGGTCGGGAGAGGTCTCGGGGCCATTGGTCTTCGTTGGGTACGGGATTGAGGAGGGGGAGAAGGGCTACACCAGCTTTCCCGAAGGAACCGACCTGACCGGCAAGGTGGCGATGGTGATGCGCTTTGAGCCGATGGACGAAAAGGGGAAGAGCCAGTGGAGCGATGTGGGATGGACGACCAACGCGTCGCTGGACGAGAAGTTTCAGGTCCTTGCCAAGCGAGGCGCCAAGGCGATTGTGTTGGTCAGCCCACCCGGGGCGGCGGATGAACGGGCGGGGCGACTGGAAGACATGAGCTTGTCGGGTCGGAGCCTGCAGATCCCGGTCATCATGATGAATCGCGACGCGGCCAGCACCATGGTGCAGGCACTCGACGAAAAGCAGCGGACGCTCGCCGACCTTCGCGCCCTGGCCGACCGGGGGTCGGAGGTCGTGGAGCTCACCTCGGGTGATGTGGGTCTCGCGGTAAAGCTCGAAAAGGTCCCCCTGCTCACCGACAACGTCGGGGGCGTGCTGAAAGGCGCGGGGGCGCTGGCCGACGAGTACATCGTGATCGGCTCGCACTACGACCATGTGGGCTACGGGTATTTCGGGTCGCGCGAGGGCGGGGCGGCCCGGGGCAAGATCCACCCCGGGGCAGACGATAACGCCTCGGGCTCGTCGGGCAATCTGCTGCTGGCGAGGCGGTTTCGCGATGCGTACGCAGCGATGCCGGCGGACCAGCCCCGACGCAGTGTGCTGTTCCTGTGGTTCAGCGCCGAGGAATCGGGCCTGAACGGGTCGCAGCACTATGTGAATCACCCGATTGCGCCAATCGAGAAACACGAGCTCATGCTCAACATGGACATGATCGGGCGTCTGCGCCCGGACACCGAGCATGACGGCAAGGGCAAGCTGGAGGTGGGGGGCGTGGGGACGGCCCAAGGGCTGGAAGAGTGGACCAAGCCCTACTGGGAAGCATCGGGCCTGTCGATCAAGCCGACGCGAATCGGCGCGAGCAACAGCGACCACTACTCGTTCCAGCTCAAGAGCGTGCCGAACTTGTTTTTCTTTACCGGCCTTCACCAGGAGTACCACACCTCCAAGGACGTGATCGGCACGATCAACTTCGACGGGGCGGCCCAAGTGGCGGACCTTGTGTATCGCATCGGGCTCGACGCAGCGCTTCGCCCCGAGGGGTTCCAGTTCCAGAAGGACGACCGGGGCGGGGACGACGAGAAGGACCAGGCCCAGGGGCCGCTCACCGGAGTCAGAGTCCGGTTCGGCATCATGCCCGCGAACTACTCGGACGATGAGCCGGGCGTGGTGATCGGCGGATTGTCGGGCGATCAGTGGCCCGCGGCCAAGGCGGGGCTCAAGACCGGCGACCGGATGACGACGTGGAACGGTGAGAAGCTCACAACGGTCGAGAGCTGGATGCAGCAGTTGAGCAAGGCCAAGCCAGGCGACGAGATCGAGATCACCTACCTCCGCGAAGTCGATGGGAAGAAGCAGGAGTTGACGACCAAGGCGACGATGGTCGCGCCGCCGAAGGGGCCGAGGGAGTAAAGCGAACTTCGTCGAGTGCCACCCAGGCAGCGGCTTTGGGCTTCCTCGGTGGCGTTGTCGCGCGTGCTTATGAAGGCATCGAGGACGCCAAGTCGTCCTGGGTGGCACGATTGATTCCCACCAGCCTGACCAGCCCGCTTGCTCCTACACTTTGGGAGTCGCGGCAGTGCGTCCATCGCCGCCCTTTCCTGCGAATACCTTCACGCTGGTTTTCAGTCCTTGCCAAGTGCATATCGCCCGTTTTTCGCCCTCTTGAGAGAGCCATTCATGCCCACCTCCGCCCCCGCTCGTTCAGCCTCGTCCGCCTCCAGCCCATCCATGTCGATCCTCGCCCCCTCCGACACGTTCAGTCACCGGCACATCGGCCCCAGCGAGGCGGAGATCGCCGAGATGCTGGGCGAGATCGGGTATGAGTCGCTCGAAGAGTTCTCGAACGCAGTGGTGCCCGCGGGCATTCGCCTCAACCGCCTGATGAATCTGGCCGGGCTGCCTGACGCCCCTCGGGGCGAGCACGGCGTGCTGACCGACCTCAAGACAATCGCCAGCAAAAACAAGATCATGAAGAGCTTCATCGGGATGGGGTACTACGACACCATCACGCCCCCGGTGATCCTGCGCAACATCATGGAGAATCCGGGGTGGTACACGCAGTACACGCCCTATCAGGCCGAGATTGCCCAGGGACGCCTGGAAGCCCTGCTCAACTTTCAGACCATGGTGAGCGACCTCACGGGGTTGCCGCTGGCGGGGGCGAGCTTGCTGGATGAAGCGACAGCCGCGGCTGAGGCGATCAGCATGTGCGATGCCATCCACGACCACACCCGCCGGCGCTACTTCGTCGCCAGCGACTGCCACCCGCAGACCATCGGCGTGGTGCAGACCCGGGCCGAGGCACTGGGCATCGAGATCGTGGTGGGGGAGATTGATTCGCTGCGCGACGCCGATCTCGCGGCTTACGGTGGCGTGCTGGTGCAGAACCCCGCCACCGACGGCGTGATCCGCGACTTCGCGCCGCTGGCTGGCAAGGTTCACAACGCGGGCGGCTTGCTGGTGATGGCGACGGATCTCCTGGCGTGCACGCTCATCACGCCCCCGGGCGAAATGGGGGCGGACGTGGCGGTGGGGAGCGCCCAGCGTTTCGGCGTGCCGATGGGCTTTGGTGGGCCGCATGCGGCGTTCATCGCCACTAAAACCGAGTACAACCGCAAAATGCCCGGACGCATCATCGGCGTCTCGCGCGACGTGCACGGCAATACCGCGTATCGCATGGCGATTCAGACCCGCGAGCAGCACATCAAGCGTGAAAAGGCGACCAGTAACATCTGCACCGCCCAGGCCCTGCTGGCGATCATGGCGGGGATGTACGCCGTCTACCACGGGCCGGAGGGGCTGCGGCGGATTGCGATGCGAGTGCACGCGGCGATACAGGTGCTGCGGGTTGGGTTCTCCAGGCTCGGATTCTCACTCAAGCCGGGGGCGGCCTTTGACACCCTGCGGGTGGTGACCGATCGCGCGACGGCGACGCGGATTGCGAACGCCGCGATGATCGCGGGGATGAACCTACGCGACTTTGGCGATGGGAGTCTGGGCATTTCGTGCGACGAGACGACGACGCCCGCGGACCTGAGCGCATTGCTGCGGGTCTTCACGCCATCGGGCAAAGAGACGCCGACCGTCGAGTCGCTGATGGGAGCGGTTTCTCCTGACTTTGGAGGCTCCTTCGCCCGCCAATCCGGATACCTCACCCACCCCATCTTCAACACCCACCACAGCGAGCACGAAATGCTCCGCTACATCTTCAAGCTCATGGGGCGCGACCTTTCGCTCACCCACAGCATGATCCCGCTGGGCTCGTGCACTATGAAGCTCAACGCCACCAGCGAAATGATCCCCGTCACCTGGCCCGAGTTCGGTAAGCTCCACCCCTTCGCGCCCGTCGACCAGACCCTCGGCTATCGCGAGTTGTTCGCGAACCTGGAGTCGTGGCTCGCCGAGATCACCGGGTTCGCGGCCGTCAGCCTGCAACCCAACGCCGGGGCCCAGGGCGAATACGCCGGATTGCTCGCCATCCGCGCCTATCACCACAGCCGGGGCCAGGGCAAGCGCACCGCGTGCCTCATTCCCAGCTCGGCCCACGGCACCAACCCCGCGTCCGCCGTCATCGCCGGCTTCAAGGTTGTCGAGGTGGAGTGCGACGCGAAGGGAAACATCGACATCGCGGACCTCAAGGCCAAAGCCGCGGCTCACAAGGATGACCTGGCCGCCCTCATGGTCACCTACCCCAGCACCCACGGCGTGTTTGAGGAGACGATCAAAGACGTCTGCCGCATCGTGCACGAGCACGGCGGGCAGGTGTACATGGACGGGGCGAACATGAACGCCCAGGTGGGGCTGACCAGCCCGGGCCTGATTGGGGCGGACGTCTGCCACCTCAACTTGCACAAGACCTTCTGCATCCCCCACGGGGGCGGCGGCCCGGGCATGGGACCGATCTGCGTGGCGGCTCACTTGGCGCCGTTTCTGGCCGGGCATCCAGTGCGCTCGCCTTGGGATGGCCGCGATTCGGCGACCGGCAGCGCCCACTGCGGGCCCGTCTCGGCGGCCCCCTTTGGCTCGGCCAGCATCCTCACCATCTCGTGGATGTACATCGCGATGATGGGGGCGGCGGGGCTCAAGAAGGCCACGCAGGTGGCGATGCTCAGCGCCAACTACATGGCCAAGAAGCTCAGCGGGCACTACCCGATTCTGTACACCGCCCCGACCGGGCGCAACGCGCACGAGTTTATTTTGGATTGCCGCCCGTTCGAGAAGGCGGCGGGCATCAAGGTCGACGACATCGCCAAGCGCCTTCAGGATTACGGCTTCCACGCCCCGACCATGAGCTTTCCGGTGCCCGGCACCCTCATGATCGAGCCCACCGAAAGCGAGCCCAAGACCGAATTGGACCGGTTCATCGACGCGATGATCCGCATCCGCGAAGAAATCCGCGCTATTGAGCAAGGCACGCTTGACCGCGCCGACAACCCGCTCAAGAACGCCCCGCACACCATCGGCGCGGTCTCGAGCGACACCTGGAACCACGCCTATCCCCGCGAGCAAGCCGCCTTCCCCGCCCCGTGGCTGCGCGACGCCAAGTTCTGGCCCCACGTGGGCCGAATCGACAACCCGTACGGGGACCGAAACCTGATGTGCACCTGCCCAAGCGTGGCCGAGATGGCGGCTCACTGAGGGAATGAGACGAAGTTCCGGAGAGCGGCAGAAAGGAAGTTCAGCGGCGCGGCTGGGTTTGCCGCTTCTTAAACTCCGACTCTTTGGCACTTCGCCTCTGCGTTTCCTTCCGTTGCGTGGTATCATCCGCTCGCCGGGGGGCTGGCCCACGGCCACTGATTTGTTCTGGCTTTGCGAGGTATGCATGTCGATGGTTCAGCAATCCCTGATTTCGTCGCGCCGGCTTTCGCTGGCGGCGTTGGTTGCCGTGCTGCTGGGGGCGTTAGGTCTGGCTGCTGGGTTGGCTCCGGAGCCTGACCCGATTCCTCGTCGCTGGCAGTTGGCGATTGAGCCCGGCCCGCTGCGGGTAGCCAGTGTTGAGGTCGCCGGGGTGGGTACCCGGGCGTACTACTTCATGACGTACAAGGTCACGAACACCAGCGACACCGATCTCTTGTTCACGCCAACCTTCGACATGCTCACCGATGACGGCGACTTGCTGCGTTCCGGGCGCGATGTGTCATTGGATGTCACCAAGGAGATCGTGGCGCGGGTGAACAACCCCTTCGTGCAGGACCAGATCTCCATCGTTGGCTCGCTGTTGCAGGGCGAGGCCAATGCCAAAGAGGGCGTGGTGATTTGGCCCATCACCAGCACGAAATCCAGCGAGTTGGCGGTCTTTGCCGGGGGCTTTAGTGGCGAAACCCGCCCGGTCGAAACCGTGAACCCCGCGGACCGGTCCAAGCTCAAGGTTTTGCTTCGCAAGACCCTCATGCTGCGGTTTCAGGGACCGGGCGAGCTGCGGGACATGGATGGCCGCACGATTCCCGCGATCGAGCGGACTTGGGTGATGCGGTAACCGATCCGACTCCACGATTCTGGCCAAGGCCCGCTTCGCTCGCGGGGTAGTTTGGCCCCCGGGCTGGGCGTCCGCCGGTTTCAAGCTCGGACTGACCAAAATCGGACTGACCAAAATCGGACTGGCCAGAATCGGACTGGCCAGAATCGGACTGATTAGGTTCGGGGCCGTTCTGCGGCTCCCACCGGGGCACTGCCGAAGGACCTCGCGTCGACTGCTTCTTGCTGCGTTCGGCGCTTGGTTCGGCGCGAGATCAGGATTCGCATCGCCAGGTCAGAAACCCGCGGCATCATGTTTGCCAGGCCCATTCCCAGCCGCACCATGACGCCGTTCATGCTGGTCCAGACCTCCGGGCGGGGCCGACGCAGGCACGCCAGGGTCTTGGCGGCAACCAGCTCCGGGGCTTCGAGCAACGCCTCATGGGTGTGCAGCGTGAGACGCTTGCCTTGGCGATTGCGGGCTGCGACCTGGTCGAAGAACTCGGTGCGGGTGCCGATGGGGTGAATGGTCGAGACCCGAATGCCCTGGTCGCGCAGCTCGATGTTCATCGCCCGACCGATGTGATTCTGGGCTGCCTTCGTCGCGGAATAGATGCTGTAGTACGGCACCCACATCTTGCCCAGGCACGACGAGCACACGAGGAGGTGCCCGCGCACCCCGCCGGGGCCGGGCGAATTGCCCTCCATGAGCGGCACCGCGGCCCGAAGCAGCGAGAGGGTGCCGAAAAAGTTGGTCTCGAACATGGCGCGGACCTCTGTCTCGCTCATGCTCATGATGGATGACTCTTCGCCATAGCCCGCGTTGGCATACACGGCGTACACACTGCCGAAGGCGCGAACGCACTCGTCCAGCAGGCGTTGGTTGTCGCCCGGGGTGCAGACATCCATCGCGACGGCGATGGCCCGCCCGCCCGAGGCGTTGATTGTGTCCACGATCGACTGCAACTTGTCGGCGCGCCGGGCTCCGAGGGCGAGAGGCATTCCGGCGGCCGCGCACGCGATGGCGGTAGCGGCACCGATCCCGCTGGAGGCGCCGGTGATCGCGATGGGTTTGGCGGCGAGGTCGATCATGTTAAACGTGCGTCGGGGTCGAGGCCGCCGTTAGATGCACCTTAGGCCCGGGGCGATTCCTGGTTTCTCCAAAAAGAGGCCCTGAGAGGTTCAGACGCCCAGCACGTCCTCGCCGCGAGCCAGGCGCAGGTACCTCGCCAGGCTCATGATGGGGAAGTAGTGCCGGTAGTAGTTGTAGCGCAAGTAGAAGACCTTTGGAAAGCCGGTGCCGGTGAAGTAATGCTCATTCCACGAGCCGGCCTTGTCGTGGACAAAGTCCTTGCCCGCCAGTTCGGCGGAGCCGGGGGACTGAAGGCCCGCCTCGGCCATCTGGGCGGGGGTGAACGAGGGCTTGTCGGCCGCGAGCTGGTGATCACAGAGCCAGCGGACGGCGATCCGAACCGCTGGGTCGTCCGCCGGGCACGCGTACAACAGGCACGCCAACCCCCACGCGGTCTGCGAGGCGGTGCTGGGCCCTTTGCCCATCAGCGAACGATCAAGATAGCTATTCGCACTTTCGCCAAACCCGCCATCGAGGTTTTGCACGCTCTTGACCCAGGCGATGGCTTTCTGCACCGCCGGGTGGTCTTTGGGATATCCGGCGTAGAGCAGCCCGCCCAGGGCCTGCCAGGTGCCGTAGAGGTAGTTGCACCCCCAGCGGCCCCACCAGCATCCCTCGGGCTCTTGTTTCGCGAGGAGGTAGTCGACGGCCTTCTTGATGGCCGGGTGCCCGCGCGACATGCCGCAGGTAATGAGCGATTCGATGGTGCGTCCGGTGATGTCGGCGCAGGAGGGGTCCTGCATCGCGTTGTGATCCGCAAAGGGGATGGCTTCCATCCACGGGCGATCTTGAGTTTTGTCGAACGCGGCCCACCCGCCGTCGTCATTTTGCATGGCAACGATCCAGCGGAAGGCCTTGGCGGCTGCTTCGCGATTGGTCGACTCGCCCGGGCGGTCCCCGGCGCGCATCAGCGCCTTGGCGATCATGGCGGTATCGTCGACATCCGGGTACCACTCGTTTTTGTACTCAAAGGCCCAGGCGGTGGCACCGTCCGGCCCGTCGGCCCCCAGGCGAATGCCCCGGTCGGCGGGCCGAAGGTTTCGCACCCAGTCGCCGGTCATGCGCACCTGGCGCGCCATCAACCAATCCGCCGCCTGCGCCAACTTCGGGGTGTTGGCAGCCGTCAGACCCGCTTCGGTCAGCGCGTACATCGCGATCCCCGTGTCCCAGACCGGGCTAAAACACGGCTGCAACCGCACATGATCCAGCGCAGGGTTGGGGTTGGGTTGATCGATGACGAAATCGTCGAGGTCGCGCTCGGCCTGCTGAATAATGGGGTGCGAGCGTTCGTAACCCAGGGCCTTGAAGGCGACCTGCAAGTAGACCATGGGCGGGAAGATCGCCCCTAGGCCCTCGGTGGTCTCTGGGCGGACGCGATCGATGATCCATGCCTCGGCCTGCTTGATCGCCTTGGCTCGCAGGGGCGAGAGCTTGAGCTTTTGCACGACCTTGAGAGCTCGATCACAGAACAAGAAGAAGTTTTTCCAAGACGCGGGCTCGTCCTTGCGCCACTTCTGGTTGAGGCGAAGCTTGTTGGCCGGGTCGACGAAGAGCTCGTCGATCATGAGGTGCTGGGGCAGCGTGCGGACGGGTCGCAACGCCGAGCAGATGGCCAGGGGCAGGATCATGGTGCGGGTCCAGGCCGCCACTTTGTCGAGGTGGAAGGGGAACCAGCGCGGGAAGAGCACGATCTCAGGCGGAATAGCGGGGCAGGCGTCCCAACTGACGCAGCCCAGGCACGCGAGATAGAAAGTGCTGAAGGTATTGCACTTCTCGGCCCCGCCCAGCGCGAGGATCCGCTCGCGGGCTTTCTTCATGTGCGGGGCGTCGGGGGCATCGCCAAAGGCCTTGAGGGCCAAGTATGCCTTCACGCACGCGGAGATGTCGGGTGGCGAGCCGGGGAACTGTCCCCAGGTGCCGTCTTCGCGCTGCGAGAGGCGCAGGTGATTGGCGATCCGCAAGAGGGTGGGGCGTCCGACGACTTTGTGGCGATGGGCGCGGGCGTGGAGGGAGGTGGTCAGT
>JAKFUN010000219.1 GCA_021732675.1 Phycisphaerales bacterium | reverse complement strand
GTGCCGACGCGACTGGCGAGCAAGTACGCGTTTGACGTGGGGCGGGTGGGGGAGGTCGTCGTCGGAGGCACGGCGGGCGGAAGCCTGCTTGAGGTGCTGCTGGAGCATGGCTTCTTGCCCGTAGTGTCGTCGATCGGCATCGACGACGCGGGCGGGTTTTTGAACATCAACGCGGACGATGCGGCCGCGGGAATCGCGGCGAGGCTTCACGCCCAGGCGCTGGTGCTGCTGACCGACGTGCCGGGAATCCTCGACGGGGCCAAACGCGTGGTGCGCGAGGTTTCGCCGGGCGTCGTGGGAGGCCAGGAGGGAATCGAGGGGCTGATCACGCGGGGCGAGATCACGGGAGGGATGATCGTGAAGGCGCGAGCCGCGGCGGAGGTCGCAACGACCAGCGGCGTGCCGGTGATCATCACCGACGCGAGCATCGCCTCGCTGGAAGCCCTGGGGCGTGGGGAGCCGACGGGGACGAGGATTGTGGCGTGAGCGGGCGGGGCTGCTCAGGTGGCACCGCTCTGGAGAGCGGTGCCACCTAAGGAAAGAGCGACTCGGATTTTGTTGCGAATTCGGCTTACGCTCCACGCTCTAACAGCTCGCACTCGAGAGGCTTTCAATGTCCAACCCATCACTCACTTCACCCCACGCTGTGCCGCCTGCGGCTCCTGCGCCCACGCCTCCGGGCATCATCGGGTGCTATCGCTCGCGGCGCGACCTCAGGGGCGCGGACCTGCTGACGTTTGCGAGCCTGACGCCGGGGGTGGTGGCGGAGTTGTTCGCGTCGGCGAGGGAGCTCAAGGCGGAGTTTCGGGCGCGCCGGGCCGGGCTTAGTTTGCCCCTGCCGGGGGATGCGGGCGCGATCGGTGTCGCGAACGGGCCGGGATCGGTCGTGGCGGGAGACCCGCTGCGCGAGGTGACGGCGGTCTTGCTCTTTGAAAAGCCCAGTCTGCGCACCAAGATGTCGTTCGAGGCGGGCATCTCCATGCTCGGGGGCAGCTCGATCTTCATGGACCACAGCCAGCAGAAACTGGGCGAGCGCGAGGCGGTGAAGGATTACGCGTTGAACCTGGAACGCTGGGTGAGCTGCATCATCGCGCGGGTGTACAGCCAGGAGGTGCTGTACGAGTTGGCCCAGCACGCGAGCGTGCCGGTGATCAACGCCCTGTCAGACCGGTTTCACCCGTGCCAGGCGCTGGCGGACCTATTTACGCTCAGCGAGCGGGCGGAGGCGCTGGGTATGCCGCTGACGCAGATGAAGCTGGCGTATGTGGGCGACGGTAACAACGTCTGCCACTCACTCATGCACGCGGCCACTATGTTGGGGGTGAGCACCACGGTGATCGCGCCCAAGGGGTACGAGCCGGCGGCGGATGTGGTCGCGGAGTGTCAGGCGTTGTGCAACGCCTCGGGCGCCACGCTGGCGATCACCGACGACCTCGCCGCCATCAAAGGCCATCACGCGGTCTACACCGACGTGTGGGTGAGCATGGGGCAAGCGGACACGGCGGCCAAACGCCGCAAGGTCTTCGCGGAGTTTCAGGTCAACGCGGTGCTCATGGCTCTGGCCAGCAAGGGCCTGAACCTGCCCGAGGGCGCCTACTTCATGCACTGCCTGCCCGCCCAGCGGGGCGTCGAAGTGGCGGACGAGGTGATCGACTCCAAGGCGAGCCTGGTGTACGAACAGGCGGAGAACCGGATGCACGCGCAAGATGCGTTGCTGCTGGCGATGCTGGGGAGGACGTGATGCCCGCACGCCCGGGATGCGCGAAGCGAATCCCGTGATGGCCGCGGGGAACGCGGAAGAGTTCACCACAGAGGCACAGAGGCACAGAGAAGAGAAAACAAACCAGAGAAACCCTGAAAACCACGAGGGAAAGAGGAAGAATGAGACCGGAATAGCAGCAGTCACAGTCGAACACCCATGGCGCGTCCGACGCCTGAACTTCGGACAAGAAAATTTCATCGGCATCGATCGTTCATCAACCCCCATCCCGCCACGCCCGCTCTGATCTCAATATTCCTCGTCGTTCTCCCATCTTCCCGCTTTTTCTTCTCTGTGTCTCTGTGCCTCTGTGGTGAAATCTGCTCAAGGATTCGAACATGACCAAGCGCATCGCCCTCGCCTACTCCGGCGGCCTCGACACTTCCTGCATCGTCCCCTGGCTCAAAGAAAACATCCCCGGCGCAGAAGTCGTCTGCGTGGTCGGCGATGTCGGCCAAGGGTCCGACGAGCTCGCGGGCGTGGAGAAGAAGGCCATCGATTCGGGCGCGAAGGAATGCCACGTTGTCGACCTCAAGCGCGAGTTTGTCGACGAGTTTGTGATTCCCACGGTGATTACCGGGGGCGTGTACGAAGGCCGCTACTTGCTGGGGACGGCCATGGCCCGCCCGGTGCTGGCCCGCGGGCAGGTGAATGTCGCGAAGAAAACCGGATGCACGGCCCTCGCGCACGGCTGCACCGGCAAGGGCAACGACCAGGTTCGGTTTGAGTCGGCGTATTCGGCGCTGGCGCCGGAAATGGAGATCATCGCGCCGTGGCGCATGGACGCGTGGAAGCTGTCGGGGCGTCTGGCGATGCTCGATTACCTCAAGCAGAGGAACATCCCCACCACGGCCAGCGCGACCAAGATCTACTCGCGCGATCGCAACCTATGGCACATCAGTCACGAGGGGGGCGAGATCGAGAACCCCTGGAACGCCCCGCCGGATGACGCCTGGATGCTGACGGCGGATCCGGCGAAGGCTCCCGACAAGGCGGAATTGGTGACGGTGACGCTGGCCAAGGGGCGCCCAGTGGCGCTCAACGGCCAGAAACTGGAAGCCTGGCAGATCATCGAAAAGCTCAACGCCATCGCCGGCCCGCACGGCGTGGGCCGGGTGGATTTGGTGGAGAACCGGCGCGTGGGGATGAAGAGCCGCGGGCTATACGAAACGCCGGGCGGCACGGTGATCGTCGAGGCGATTCGCGCTCTCGAAGAGCTGGTGCTCGATCGCGAAACCCGGCACTATCGCGAGCATGTCGGGCTGACGTTCGCGGAACTGGTGTACGACGGGCGCTGGTTCACGCCGCTGCGTGAGGCGCTGTGGGCGTTTGCAGACAAAGTGGCCGAGAAGCTGGAGGGCGAGGTGGTGGTGAGGCTGTACAAAGGCCACGCGACGCCAGTGCAGCGCAAGAGCCCGCACAGCTTGTACGCCGAGAAGATGGTGAGCTTCGAGGGCGAAGACGTGTACAGCCAGAAGGACGCGGGGGGGTTCATTCGCCTCTTGAGCCTGCCGGAGCGGATCCGGGCGTTGAAGGAGCGGGGGTTGGCGAAGTAGTCGCACGTAGCTGGCAGCCCACGCAGCGTCAGGCATCGGGCGAATCGATCAACACTTGAAGCCTCGCCCCCAGCACCGGGGGCAGGCGCTTCACCCATGATGCGTCGATCAGGCCTACGCCGAGCATGTCGAGCACATGCACCTGATCCTTGCGGCGATATGCGGTGAGTTTGATCTTGACGAGCGCCTCCAGCCCAAGCACCTGGAAACTGCCCATGTCCTGGGATTCGGACACATCCGGATTGGCGGCTGGCTCACCATCGCGAACAAACTCGTTCGCGAAAACTACATGCACGGCTTCGCGGGGGGAAGCGTCGGAGCCGTCGAGAAACAAATCCAGTTTCGCGGCGTGCCGATAGACGAAGCCGGCGCCCACGAGCGCCGCTTTGGCGGCCTCAAAGTCTGCACGGCGAAGGAGAATGTCTACATCCTGCGTGTTGCGAACCGCGCCCCGATCGACCATCGCCACCCAAGCCGCGACGGCGTTGCCGCCAACGACGGCATATGGAACACCGGCGGCACGCAAGGCGGCCGAAGCTCTCAACAGACGTTGACGAACCAGTTCCACGGCGTCCACCATCTGCTGCAAGAGGTCCGGATTCGGAGGGATCACGGCCGACATGTTCGAGTATACGGCGCAGAGTGGGGCATTGAGACTGCTCGATCTGCCAAGAAGCCGCGGATCGACATTCACCGCAACAGATCGGCGCGGTTGATCGTTGCTCTTGACTGTCGGACATGAGCAAGGATCATCTGCGAGCCCGCACCTCCACGCTAATCAGCTACGTCGTCAGCTTCATTTTCGTCGGCATTTACCCGGTGAATCACCACCATTTGTTCATGGCCAGCCGCGAGGTCAACCGGGCGGCCTTGTGGGCCAACCTGCACCTGCTCTTCTGGCTTTCGCTCTTTCCGTTCACCACCAGTTGGGTCGGCCAGACGCACTTTGCGCCGGTGCCGGTGGGGTTTTATGGCGTGACCCTTCTGCTGGCGGCGGCTTCGTGGGACATCTTGCGGAGGATTCTGATTCGCCATCATGGTGAGGAGAGCCTGCTTGGGGTTTCGGTCGGGCGAGGCGTCAAGGAGTGGGCATCGACCAGCCTTCTGACACTGGGAGTGGTGGCGGCGTTCGTGCTGCCGGGGCGAGTGAGCGATGCCAACGCCGGGCTCTTTGATCGGGCGACCTACGGGAGCGTGGTCGCGTTTGGGCTCTACTGCTGCGTGCTGGCGATCTGGCAGGTGCCGGATCGCCGCATTGAAGATCGCATGAAAAAGCCAGCCCGTTCTCCCCCAGCGGCTGGTGAATAATCCTGATGTGCCCGAATCCCGCAAACCTGCTCGCCGCACACCCCCCAAGGGGCGCGGTTGTTCCAACTGCGGCTATCCGCTTGATCGCACCCCCACGCTGACGTGCCCCGAGTGCGGCACCGTGTGGAGCGAAACGCGTTCCGACCACGAAGCGGCCTTGGAACTCTCCCCAGCATCGAGGGTGCGCTTTGGGCTGGTGGCGCTGGGATGGCTCGCGATCGCGACGTTCATCGCGCACACGACCGGCGTGATTCCACCCTGGATGATTCCCGCGGGAATTCCGATCTCGATCGCGAGGAGCCCGCTCGCGTTCTGGGTGGGGTTGGTGATGTCGGTTGGGCTGCTGGTGTTGGCCGGGTTCCTGGCCTGGCCGGCAATCACAGGCCGACGAACCGGCGCGGCGGAAGCCATCGACGAGTGGTTGCAGGAAGATAATTGAAGCCGGAGAAGGCACGAGGCATGCGGCACCCAGGCATCGAGTAAGCCCTCTTTGGTACGATGCGCCGCAAAGGGGGGAGCATGCCTGCTGCAAGCGTGAAGGAATATCTGGCCGGGTTGTCCGTGGAGCGTCGCGAGGCCATTCAAGCGGTTCGCGAGGTGATTCTGGCCAACCTCGATCGCGGCCCCGACGGTAAAAGTGGCTACGAAGAAGGCATTCAGTACGGCATGATCGGCTACTACGTGCCGCACCGGGTGTTCCCGGCGGGGTATCACTGCGATCCCAAGCAGCCCCTGTCGTTCGCGGGCCTGGGCGCGCAGAAAAACCACCTGGCGGTGTACCTGATGTGTGTGTACGGGCACGAAGAGCATCGGGCGTGGTTTGAAGAAGCCTGGGCCAGGACCGGGAAGAAGCTCGACATGGGCAAGGCGTGCTTGCGCTTCAAGATGGTTGACGACCTGGCGCTGGAGGTGCTGGGTGAGGCAATCCGGCGCGTGCCGGTGGCCAATTACCTTGCGCACTACACGGCGATGCTGAATGCCCCACGGCCCGCGCGACCCGGTGCTGCCAAAAAGGGCTCCACCAAGAAGGCGTTCGCGAAGAAGGCCGCGAAAAGCGGCGAGTCTACGAAGAAGACCAAAGTCTCCAAGAAGCGCGCCAGCCCAGGGCGCGGCGCGGGGTAAAGTTGCCGCGCGGGGGTTGCCCGCGGATAGGAGCTGGCAAATGGCACTGTGGGGTGGACGCTTTGAATCCGGGCCTGACGAACTCTTCCGGGCGCTGAACGACTCGCTTCGCTTTGACTTTCGGCTGGCGCTGGAGGACATCGACGGTTCGCTCGCCTGGGCCAAAGCTATCCACGGCGCGGGGGTGCTCACCGACACCGACTTGGCCGGCCTGACCGGTGCGCTGGATGCGATGCGGGCCCGGGTGGTCGCCAACCCCGGCTTGCCGCTGGTTGAGCAGACCGACACGGTGCGCGACGAGGACATTCATTCGTATGTGGAGCGAAAGCTGGTGGAGCAGCTTGGGCCGCTGGGCAAAAAGCTGCACACCGGGCGCAGCCGCAATGACCAGGTGGCGACCGACCTGCGCCTATGGACACGCCGCGCCATCGACACGAGGCTCGCCGAAGTTCGCGAAGCCCGGCGCAGCCTGATCGACCTCGCCAGGCGCGAGCTCGACACGATCATGAGCGGCTACACCCACATGCAGCGGGCTCAGCCCGTGCTCTTCTCACACTGGGCACTGGCCTATGAAGCCATGCTCGCGCGTGACGCCGCCCGCCTGCGCGACGCTCGCACACGGGTAAATCTGTGCCCCCTGGGGTCCGGAGCCCTGGCGGGCACGGCGTATCAGATCGACCGCCACTCGCTGGCCCGCGATCTAGGGTTCGACGCCCCCACCACCAACAGCCTGGATGCCACCGCCGATCGTGATTTTGTCATCGAGACGATCGCCAGCCTCGCCACGCTGGGCGTCCACCTCTCGCGCCTGGGCGAAGACCTGATCCTCTTCGGCACCCAAGAGTTCGCCCTGGTGGAGTTCGACGACGCGGTGAGCAGCGGGTCATCGCTGATGCCCCAGAAGAAGAACCCGGATTCGGCAGAACTGCTTCGCGGCAAATCCGGGCGGATCATGGGCGCGCTGGTGTCGATGCTCACCAGCATGAAGGGCCTGCCGCTGGCGTACAACAAGGATCTGCAGGAAGACAAAGAGCCGCTCTTTGACGCCATGGACCAGGCGAGCATGTGCCTGCGGGTGGTGCCCAAGATTCTGGACACGCTCAGGGTGAACAAGGCTCGCTGCGAAGCCGTCGCCAAAGGCGGCTACAGCAACGCCACCGACCTGGCCGACTACCTGGTCGCCCAAGGCGTGCCGTTTCGCGAGGCCCACGAGCAGGCCGGCAGGGCGGTGCGACTGGCAATATCGCAGCACGCAGCGTTGGACGACCTGCCTTTGGAAACGCTTCGCAGCGTCGCACCAAAGTGCGAAGCGGATGTGTTTGTGCGGCTGAGCCTGGGGGCGGGTCTAGCCTCGCGCGAGGTCTTCGGAGGCACGGGGCCCAAGGCGGTCCGGGGCGAGCTGCGGGCAGCCCAGGCCGTGCTTGATTCAGAGGGTGTTTGATCGGACCTGTGCGAGCCCCCTACACTCCAGGGCAGGGAAGTGTTCGGCGGGTTTGTGGGCTGATTGGCCTTTTGGCCAGTTGGCGGCTTTGGAGATGTACATGACGTACGGGCCTGACAACTTGGTTGACACCTATGGCCGGTAATCCGTCCAGCCTGGGGAGCGTGCCCGCCACGCTCCATCAGTGCCGGATGGCATTCCGGTGCGGAGCCTTCGAGATGTCTTGACACTCGAACCACTGCACCGGCGGCGAACCCCGCAAGGGCTCGCCAGCATGCCGGACCGGATTGCCCCGAGACCTGCTCGGGGTGCGTGGTGTCGGCCACGAGCGGCGGGTGCTGTTCGTGGCCGAGGTGTTTTTGGTGGAGCCGGGGTCGGGCAGTGCGGGTGGTGCGAATCGTGTAGCGCGTTGTCAATGGTGATCGGTCGGTACAACCAGGTAACTCGAAAACTTAATGCAGAGCGTCGGGAAGAGCCCGGCGCGACACGGGAAGGAAAAGCCTCGATGAACCCCCAAGAAATGCTCCGCATCCTCGACTCGATCGCACGCGACCGGAACATCGACCGGTCCTTGCTCGTGCGCGACCTTGAGACCGCCATGGTTTCGGCCGCCCGTAAGTTCTTCAACACCCTCGACACCGAGGAGTTTGCCTGCAAGCTCGACCCCATCACCGGGTCGTTCAGCCTCACCCGCCACGGCGAGCCGATGGAGATGCCCCCCGCCCAGTTCGGACGCATTGCCGCCCAGACCTTCAAGCAGGTGATGATCCAGAAGTTCCGCGACGACGAACGCAGCAGCATCTTCGAAGACTTCAGCAAGCGAATGGGCGAGATCGTCACCGGCGTTGCCCAGCGCTACGAGGGCGGGGCACTGGTCGTCACCGTCGATCGCGCCGAAGGGTTCATGCCCCGCAGCGAGCAGATCCCGGGCGAGCAGTTCAGCCCCGGCGACCGGGTGCGTTGCTTGATTCTGGACGTGCGCGATGCGGGCAGCCAGGTCAAGATCGTCCTGAGCCGCGCCCACCCGGATTTCATCAAGAAGCTTTTCGAGGTCGAAGTCCCCGAGGTCGCCGAACGCATCATCGAAATCAAGGCGATGGCCCGCGAAGCCGGCTATCGCACCAAGATCGCGGTCGCCTCCATCGACAGCAAGGTAGACGCGGTTGGCGCCTGCGTGGGTGTGCGGGGGAGCCGAATCAAGAACATCGTCGACGAGCTCAACGGCGAGAAGATCGACATCGTGCGCTGGAACGAAAGCAGCCAGATTCTCATCCAGAACGCCCTCAAGCCCGCCGAGGTCTCCGAGACCAGCCTGTGCTTCGAGCTCGGACGCGCCACCGTGGTGGTGCGCGACGATCAGCTCAGCCTGGCCATCGGCAAGAAGGGCCAGAACGTGCGTCTGGCTGCCCGCCTCACCGGCTGGGACGTGGACATCCTCACCCCAGAGGAGTTCACCAAGGGTTTGGCGACCATGTACGACACCGTCAAAGCCATCGAAGGGATGACCGAGCAGATGGCCGACAAACTCGCCGCCCTGGGCATGGTCAGCGTTTTCGATGTCGAAGAAGTCGGCGCCGAAGCCCTCACCAACGAACTGGGCATCACCGAAGAGCTCGCTGGCGTCGTCGTCGAGACATGCTCCGTGAAGGCCAAGGAAGTGGCGGCCCAGCAGCAAAAGGACAAAGAAGAGAAGGACCGCAAGATGCGCGAAGACATGGACGCCTCGCGCAGGGCTCTGGAGGCGGGCGTGCCGGGCGAGTCCGGCGAAGCCGCGGCCAGCGCCATTCTGGGCGGGGGTGGCCCCGCGCCATCCAATCAGGAATCCGCCCCCCAGGGAGAATCGGGCGAGGCACGGGCAGCGGACATCTTGGGTTCGTGAGTTTGATCGGTCAAAGCGACAAAGTGTCCCAGCGGGGACGCCGGATCTGAAGCGTTGCAAAGATCCGGGTGGGCAGGCAGCAAAGGTTGGGTCTGGCGAACGGTCGGCAGCAGGAGCATGTGAACTTGGCGAGGCGCATTTTCGAGATCGCGAAGGAACTCGGGGTCGATTCCAAAACCATCGTGGCCAAATGCCACGCGGAGGGAATCCCCGAAGCCACTGTCAAGAACCATATGTCCAGCATCTCTGCTGGCCTGGAAGCGACCATTCGCGAGTGGTTCGCCGGAGGTGGCGGCACCGCCACAGCCATCGAGACCTCCGACCGGGTTGACCTCGACCAAGCCCGCAAGAAGGGCACACGCCGCAAGATTACGAAGAAAGACGGCACCAACGGTACCGAAACCCACGACGGAACCGACCACCCCGGGGATCACGCCGACGAGCATCATGCCGACGAGGCGCCCGCCGACCACGCCCCCTCGGCGCTGCCCGCCGAACCGGTAGCCGCGGCTCCCGAAGCCCCGCCGGCACCCTCGCCCGCGCCGACCCCGGTGCCCGTGGCCCCCGCACCGACGCCGGACGTCGTGGAGCACAAGCCAGTGCCCCCGGCGATCTCCGAGCCCGCCGGCGACCATCACCTGAAGGCGACCCCCTTCACGCCCGCCGTCAAGCCCATCGAAATCGTGCCGCCGCCCGCGGCCCGGACGATCGCGCCGCCTTCGGCCCCGACCCCGGCGCCCGAATCTCCGGAGCGGCTCGCGCCGGCCGCGGGTGCGCCGACGACCTCGCCCCATGGCTCCCCGCACCCTGAACGCCGCGACCCGGGTCGCCCGGGCAGTGGCCCGGTGGTGGTCCGTCCCGCGCCGACCATGAATGTGCCCACCCGCCCGGCGGGCGTGGTGTCGCCCGCGGGCCCGAAGCTGGAAATCAAGACTCCGGTCAAGCTCTCAGGACCGAAGATCATCCGCGTTGAAGCGCCCGAAGTGGTCAGCGCTCCACGCCCCCGCCGCGTCGGCCCGCCGACGGGTCCCTCCGGCCCGCGCCCGCCTGGGGCTGGGGGTCCTGGAACCGCCGGTGGCGAGGACGATCGTGGTCGCAGCCCGCGGCGCAAAGAAAGTGGCCCCGCCGGCGCTGGGGCGGCTGCCGCCAAGCGCTCGAGTGGTCAGGGCGTGCCCGATCGCCGCCGTGGACGTAGCGGCGAATGGGGCGCGAGCCCCCAGGGCGTCTTCAGCGAGCAGGACCTCATCGAGCGCGAAGCCCGGCTCGCCCGCTCGGGCGGGTTCCTCAAGAAGCGCAAGCAAGAGCTCAACAAGCCCGGCCAACCCGGCGCGGGCACCTCGCCCGAGCAAGACTCCGGACGTGTGCGGATCGTCGCGCCCTTCACCATGAAGGACCTCTCCGCGGCGACCGGCGTCAAGGCTTCGGAGATCTCCAAGAAGCTCTTCACGCAAGGGATCATGCTCAAGATCAACGACCCGATGCCCGCCGAAAAGGCCATC
Source organism: Phycisphaerales bacterium (assembly GCA_021732675.1). Classification (GTDB taxonomy): domain Bacteria; phylum Planctomycetota; class Phycisphaerae; order Phycisphaerales; family UBA1924; genus RI-211. Next base: position 3,723 of record JAKFUN010000219.1, on the reverse strand, counting down.
GAGATCATGATGGAGTTCGAAATCGATCTCGACGTCGCCGAGGCGAAGACCGCCGAGGAAACCGTCAGCGAGCAGTTCGTAACTCGCGACGAGCGCGACGTGCGTTCTCGCGGGCCGGTGGTCACCATCCTCGGGCACGTCGACCATGGCAAAACCAGCCTGCTCGACAAAATCCGCAACGCCAACGTGGCGGCGGGCGAAGCCGGCGGCATCACCCAGAAGACCAGCGCCTTCGTCGCCGAGGTCGAGGTCGAAGGCAACAAGCGGCAGATCGTCTTCCTGGACACCCCCGGTCACGAGGCCTTCACGAGCATGCGCGCTCGCGGCGCCAAGATGACCGACGTGGTGGTGCTGGTCGTTTCCGCCCCCGAAGGCGTGATGCCCCAGACCATCGAGTCGATCAACCACGCCAAGGCCGCCAAGGTGCCCATCGTGGTAGCGCTCAACAAGATCGATCGCCCCGACGCCACCGAGCAGCAGGTTCAGAAGACCATGGGCGAACTGGCCAAAGCCGGGCTCAACCCTGTGGACTGGGGTGGGGACACTGAAGTCGTGCGCACCAGCGCGACCACGGGCACGGGCATCCAGCAGCTTTTGGAAGTGCTCGACTACCAGAGCCAGTTGCTGGAGCTCAAGGCCGGGTTTGAGGGACCTGCGCAGGGCACGGTGGTGGAAGCCAAGACCGAGGAAGGGCGCGGCGCCGTCGCGAGCATGCTCGTGCAGCGTGGCAAGCTGAAGGTCGGCGATTTCGTCGTCATGGGCCGTTCCTTCGGACGCATTCGCGACATCACGGATGACAAGGGCAAGCGCCTCCGCGAGGCGACCCCGCCCATGCCCATCCAGGTCTCGGGCATCGACGAAGTCTGCGACGCGGGCGACAAGTTCTACGTGGTGGACTCGCTCAAGCAGGCCGAAGAAGCCGCCCACCAGCGCCGCCAGCGGGAACGCCATGCCGCGCTCGCCACCCCCAAGCTCACGCTGGATTCGCTCTTCTCGCAAATGCAGGCCCAGGAGGCCGGCACCGCCAAGGAGATCAAGGTCGTCCTCAAGACCGACCAGCAGGGCACGGTCGACGTCCTCAAGGCCGAGTGCGAGAAGATCAACACCGCCGAAATCAAGGTTCGTGTCATCGACTCCGCCGTCGGCGGCATCACCGAGAGCAACGTCATCCTCGCCGACGCCAGCAAGGCGATCATCATCGGCTTCAACGTCATCCCCAGCGGCAAGGCCCGCCAGCTCGCCGAGCAGAAGGGCGTTGAAATCCGCACGTATCAGGTCATCTACGACATCACCGACGACCTCAAGAAGGCCGCCGAGGGCATGCTCGCCCCCGAGGTCCGCGAAGAGGTCTTGGGTCATGCCGAAGTCCGCCAGGTCTTCCGCATCACCAAGGTCGGCTCGGTGGCGGGGTGCTACATCACCGACGGCACGGTCCAGCGCGACGCCCTCATCCGCGTCACCCGCGCTGGCGTGGTCGTGGAGCACGACCGGCGCCTGTCGCAGCTCAAACGCCTCAAGGACGACGCCAAGGAAGTTCGCGCCGGCATGGAGTGCGGCATGAAGATCGAAGGCTACGACGACATCAAGGACGGCGACATTCTCGAGTGCTACAAGAAGATCGAGGTCAAGCGCACGCTGTAACCTGTCCGGCGGCCAACCGCCGTGTGCAAGTCCGTTTTTCATCGCGAGGGCCCCGCGCGGGCCCTCGCGCCTTACCCCGCCCGCGCCCACATGGTGATCGCTATCCTCCAGTTCGATCTGCACATCCGCGGCGCCGAGTCCATCAAGGACAAGCGCCGCGTCGTGAACTCCGTCAAAGACACCCTCCACCGCGAGCACCAGGTCTCCGTCGCCGAGGTCGGCATGCAAGACTCCATGCACGTCTCGCGCCTGGCCCTGGCCCTGGTCGCTACCGACGGCAAGTTCGCCGGACAGGTGCTCGACCGGATCGCCGCCAAGCTGCGCAAACGGGTCGACGCTGAGATGGGTGAAACCTCGCGCTGCCTGCTCAACTCCCTCGAAGGGGCTCAGGACCTTCCCGAAGACCTCCCCGAAGACCCCCGCGCCGGGCACGACCTGGACGCGGAGATGCTGGCACGAGCCGCGGAACTCCAAGGCAACGACCTCAACCCCAAAGGGGACCACAACTCATGAGCGCCCACAAGCTCGAACGCCTGGCGGCTTCGATCGAACGCGCCGTCCGCGAGGTTCTGTCGCGCGGGCTGGCGGACGATCGCATCCGGGGCCTGATCACCGTCACCGGGGTCAAAGTCCTGGGCGATCTCACCGAAGCGACCATCAACGTCTCGGTCCTGCCCGAAGACAAGGAAGAGCTCACCCTGCACGGGCTCAACAGCGCCGCGTCCCACGTGCGCCACGAAGTCGGTGAGCTGATCGAAACCCGCCAGCTCCCCAAGTTCCGCTTCAGGCTTGACCGAAGCCTCAAGATGCAGGCATCGGTGCTCGCGGCCTTGGAAGCCGCGAAAGATGACCTGGAGAAGCGCAAGGCCGCCGGACTCGCAATCGACCCGCCCATGGATGCCGCCGAGGAGGCAGAGGCCACCGAGGCCACCGACACGCCCGCGGGCCTGCAACCCCCCGACGCAGATCAGGAGCCCCGCGAGTGACCACCGGCGAACCGTCGCTGAAACGCCTGGGTGCCCTCCTCAAGCGGGTGAAATCCAAGCATCCTGCGCCCGAGCAGGTGGCCACCACCGAAGGCCCCGGCACCGAGGCGGTCCTCGGCGCCGACCCGGTTCTCGCCGAGCTCCTGATGAGCATGCTGCTCTGGGACGCGACCACCGGGCAGGCCCGCCACGCCCTCAGGCGTTTGGGCGAGCAACTGGTCGACCTCAACGAGCTTCGCGTCTGCGTCGCCCAGGAAATCGCCGACATTCTGGGCGAGAAATACCCCTTCGCCCTCGAACGCGGAAATCGCCTGCGCAGCCTGCTCAGCGACATCTACCAGCGTGAACATCGCGTGCAACTCTCGCACCTGGAGAGCCTCAGTAAGCGCGAGGCTCGCGCGTACCTCGAGTCGCTCGAAGGGGTGCCCCACTTCGCCGCGGCCCGCACCTTCGCGCTGGCACTTGGTGGGCACGCCGTCCCCGTGGATAACCGCCTGCGCGAGTTGCTGGCCCAGGAAGACATGGTCAAGGGCGACGCAACCTGTTCCGCCCTCTCCGGTTGGCTGGAGCGGAACATCGGCGCCGACGACTCGCGAGCCAGCCTGCTGGCCCTTCAGGCCTGGTCCGACGAGGCCGGGCACCCTCCCAAGCGCGAGCCCGCGCCGGAGGACCCGCCGGGCCGCGCTCCCATCAAGGCCGACCCCAAACCGAAGAGCAAAGCGGGCCCAAAGCCCGGCGTCAAGAAGTCCAAGGCGAACGGCAAAGCCGCTTCCCCCGTCGGAGCGGACAAAGTCGCCAAGGCTTCCAAAGCTGCCAAGCCCTCCCCCACCGGCAAGCAATCAGGCAAGGACACCAAAGCGTGATTTCGCCCCAGAACGCCCCGCGAGAGATCCGTCGAAACTTGGCCCAGGCCGCGTTCGTGGCTTCGCTGGTGCTCTTGGCCGGGTGCGCTTCGACAACCAACCCATCGCAGCGATCTGACTCAGGCTCACCCGCAGAGCAATCCCCCCGCGAGCGCCTTCAGGCCCTCGCCAAGCGTCAAGCGACCAGCCCCGACACCAAAGCACAGAAGGCCCCGCCCCCGCCCGGGCTAGAC
>JAKFUN010000144.1 GCA_021732675.1 Phycisphaerales bacterium | reverse complement strand
ACACTCCCTGCATGACGACGACACCCCGCGCCACCGTCAGCCCGGCACTTCCCAAGGTCGATCCCCATGCCGTGACCATTTCCGGACTGGTGCTTGACCCTTCGTACGGCCAGCCCACGCCCGCTGCCGCGCCGGGTTCGCTGGCTTACTCCCTGCCCGAATCGCTACGAAATCTCAGCCGCGATTTGCCCCCCCCCGGCCAATACCCCTTCACACGCGGGCTCTTCAAAGAGGGCTATCGCACCCGCCTGTGGACGATGCGCCAGTTCGCCGGATTTGGTTCCGCCGACGACACCAACCAGCGCTTCAAATACCTCCTCGGGGCCGCCAAGGGTACCAAGGCCAACACCGGCCTCTCAACGGCGTTCGACTTGCCGACGCTCATGGGGCGCGACAGTGACGACCCGCTGTGCGTGGGCGAAGTCGGCAAGTGCGGCGTCGCCATCTCAACCATCGAAGACATGCACCGTCTCTACGCCGATATTCCCGTCGACAAAGTGACGGTGAGCCAGACCATCAACGGCCCGGCCGCGGTCATCTGGGCGATGTACCTCGCCCACGCCCTGCAACGCGGGATGTCGTGGGACAACCTCGGCGGCACCCTCCAAAACGACATCCTCAAAGAGTTCCACAGCCAGAACGAGTTCATTTATCCCCCCGAGCCCAGCGTCAAGCTGGTGGTCGACACCATCGAGTTCCAGAGCCGCTGCACCCCCAAGTGGAACAGCGTGAGCATTTCGGGCTACCACATCCGCGAGGCCGGCAGCACCGGGCCTCAGGAACTGGCATTCACCCTGCGCGACGGCATGGAATACGTCGAAGCCTGCCTCGAACGCGGCATGGACATCGACAGCTTCGCCCCGCGCCTGAGTTTCTTCTTCAACGCCCACAACGAGTTCTTCGAAGAGATCTGCAAGCTGCGGGCGGCTCGGCGCATCTGGGCCCGCATGATGAAGGAACGCTACGGCGCCCCCAACGAACGCTCGTGGTTCATGAAGACCCACGTGCAGACCGCCGGGTGCTCACTCACTGAGCAGCAGCCGCTGAACAACATTGTGCGGGTGGCCTATCAGGCGATGGCCGCGGTGCTGGGGGGCTGCCAGAGTTTGCACACCGACAGCATGGACGAAACCCTGGGCTTGCCAACCGAGCAAGCCGTCACCGTCGCCCTTCGCACCCAGCAGATTTTGGCCCACGAGACGGGCGTGACGCGCGTCGCCGACCCCCTCGGCGGCTCCTGGTTCATCGAGCAACTGACCGACACCATGGAACGCGAGGCGCTCAACCTGATCGACGAGATTGATCGCATGGGGATCTACGCCGACTGGCGCTCGTCAGGTACCCCCTCCCTCCGCGAGGGACGTGGCACTGCCTTGGGTGGCACCGCTCTCCAGAGCGGTGTCCCGAACCTCACCCAGCACCCTGCCTATCAGCCCCGTCGCACCTACGGCCGGGGCGTCGTCACCGGCATCAATCGCGGCTACTTCCGGCGTTCCATCGCCGAGGCTTCTTATCGCTTCAGCGAAGAATGCGAAGCCGAAGATCGCCTCATCGTTGGGGTCAACGCCTACACCGACAACAACGAAGGCCGCCCCATCGAGATCCTCACGATTCCGCATCAGGTGGAGATCGATCAGTGCGAGCGGTTGGCGACGTTCAAAAAACGGCGCGACGCGGGGCAAGTCGCCAAAGCCCTCGACAACATTCGTGCCGCGGCCCAGGGGAAGCCCTTCACGCTGCTGAACAAGCTGCCAGGAGCCGCGGGCCACGCGGGGAGCATGCACGCGACCAACGTCATGCCCGCACTGGTGGACGGGGCGCTGGCCAACTGCACGCTGGGCGAAATGGTGCAAGCGATGGCAGATATTTATGGGCGGTATAGCGGCGGGCCGGAGTGGTAGTGTTACGAGCCCGAAGCGCAAGCGAGGGTCACAGTTGTCCCGGCATTCTGCTCGACCATGCCCCCGCCCCTCGCCTATTTCCTGACATGGACAACACACGGCACGTGGCTGCATGGGGATGAACGGGGCTCGATTGATCGCACCCATGCAACGCTCGGCCTTGCGAAGTCGGGGCCTGATGGGCAGCGAGCGCGGCACGAAGGCAGCCGCGTTATGACCGTTGGAGTGGTGCTTGGTAACTCCCAAAGAGCCGTCGTGACGAAGATCATCGCCGATCACTGTGAGATTCGCGGCTGGAGCCTGCTTGCCTGCAATGTTCGCACCAATCACGTTCACGTTGTCGTCGGCAACTGCGGCACGACGGCGCCCGAGACTGTCATGAGCCAACTCAAGGCGTGGGCGACGCGGCGGCTACGCGAAGCGGGGTTCATAGCGGCAGATGCGAGGGTGTGGACCGAACATGGATCGACTCGATGGATCAACGACGAGGAGTCGTTGGCGCGGGCGGTAGAGTATGTTATGAACGGCCAGTGAGAGTGCAGCACGAGACTCGCGAATGACTACGCATGGGGAGGGCCGGGAGGGTTGCTATTTGGTTGCAACTGTGACCCTCGCTTGCGCTTCGGGCTCGTAAGGCGCGTCGCGATATTCGCTTATTCGTCTTTCAACGAAAACGGCGTGAAGTTGGTGCCGCGATCGAAGTGGTCTACGCCCTCGGCCTTTTTGAGGAAGCCGCAGATGGCGTAGGTCATCGGGGTCATGATGATTTCGACTGCGACCTTGAAGAGCCAGTTGAAGATGGAGACTTTGACGAGGGTGGCGGGGTCCCAGATTCCGGCAAAGGCGATGGGGTAGAAGAGAGCGCTGTCGATGCCTTGGCCGACGAAGGTGGAGCCGACGGTGCGGGTCCAGAGGTGCTTGCCTCCCGTCCAGACCTTCATTTTGGCCATGACAAAGGAGTTGGCGAAGTCGCCGACCCAGAAGGCGAAGATAGAGGCGACGACAATGCGCCAGGTGTTGCCGAAGACGGTGTCGAGAGCCGGGACGATCACCTTGTTGAAGGGTTCGGCTTCGTTGGCGGGCAGGCGCAGCACGACGGCGGACATGATGGTCGCGAAGATCATCGCTCCGAAGCCGGCCCAGATGACGCGGCGGGACTTGGCGTAGCCGTAGACCTCGGTGAGGCAGTCGCCGAAGATGTACGAGATGGGGAAGAAGATGTTGCCCGCTCCGAAGACGAGCATGGAGGTGAGGAAGAAGCCTTTCTCGCTGGAGTAGTCCGGCACGACGTTGGCGCCGAGGTTGAGGGCGCACGACTTGCCGGGGCCTATGAGATTTGAGCAGAGCAACACGGCGACGAAGCCCCCGAGCAGGAGGTCATAGTACTTGAAGGCCAGATGTTCGTTCTTGGTGGTGCCGTCACGCATGAGATGTGCTTCCCTGCTCTAGATTGCGAGCCATGTTCCACGTTTCGACGAGCGGCTGGCAGGCTGGCGAAGTGCCCGCGCCTTGAGTACTCGGGCTTCTAGTCTACCGCCATCGCCTCCCCGGCCATAAACTCCAGGCGCCGGGGCGGCCTTTGCCGTCCAAACTGTTTCGGGCCTGCGGCTCTCTCGGATGCCATCCGGGCCGCCGCGTTGCCCATCGTGACCGCGCCGAGGATCCGCCCGCAATGACCCAAGCCCTCAACGTCGCCACCACCGAGTTCGAAAAGCTGGACCGCTGCGCCGACCTCCCCCATCGCCCACGGGTGCTGCTGGGCAAAATGGGGCTGGACGGGCACGACCGGGGGGTCAAGGTCATCGCCCGGGCCCTGCGCGACTCGGGCGTCCACGTGATCTACTCCGGGTTGTGGCAAACCCCGCGGTCGCTGGCGATCAGCGCCCGCGACGAAGACTGCGACGTCATCTGCGCCTCCATGATGTCCAACAGCCACCTGGTCCTTGGCCCCAAGCTCGTCGCCGATCTCGCGGCTCTGGGGCGTGCCGACCTGCCGGTGTATATGGGGGGAATCCTCCCGCAAGACGACCTGCCCAAACTCCTCGCGGGCGGCATCGCCAAGTGTTTCACCACTGGCGTTGGCCTGCTCGATGTGGTCAACGCGGTGCGTGACGCCGCCCGTCCGCGGGCCCAGGTGATCCCGGGCGCCACCGCTGGTTCGCAGCTCGCCCGCGACATCTCGCTGATTCACGACCAGAAGGCGCTGCGGGCGAATGTGAAACGCCGGCGCCCCAGGCGCGTCATCGGCATTACGGGCTCGCCGGGGGCGGGCAAGAGCACGCTCGTCGCCCAGATGGTGGGCGAGTTCACGCGCCGTGTGAAGGCGGGCGAGCCGGGGTACTTAGGGCGTATCGGTGTTGTTGCCTTTGACCCCATGAGCCCGATCACCGGGGGCGCGCTGCTGGGCGATCGTTTGCGCGTGGACTTCAACAACCTGGACGAAGCCGCCTACTACCGGAGTCTTGCCATCGCGGGCGAAGACTATCGCAGTCTGCCCGACTTGATTGAACTCATTGGCGGGGCGTTCGATGGTCCCGAGGCCATTGATCTGCTCTTTGTCGAGACCGTCGGCGCCGGCCAAAACGAAACCCGAATCCGCAGCTTCGTTGATCGCACCGCGGTGGTGCTCACCCCGGGCATGGGCGACGCGGTGCAGATGGACAAGGCCGGTATTCTCGAAATCGCCGACCTGTTTGTGTGCAACAAGGCGGACCACCCCGGCGAGCACGAGCTGATGCGTGATCTGCGTGACGTGGCGGGGCGGCGGCAGATCCTCGAAACCGTCGCCACTCGCAATCACGGCATCCCCGAGTTGCTCGCCTCGCTTTTGGTCTAGGCCCCGGGGCCCACTCTCATACAAACAAAAAGGCGGCGCGACCGACCGGGTCGCGCCGCCTTGATTTCAATTCAACCCTGCTGATGCGTTTACTGCTTGGTCGCGGGTGCCTGTTGGAGCATCCCAAGTTGCCGCATCAGGAACATGCGCTCGTCGACGACATCCCGCACCCGCAGGTTCAGGGGCTTGCCCTGCCCGTGTCCGGCGTCACGATCCACCCAGAGCAGAATCGGCTTCTGGTTGCGGTCGCTGGCGCTGGCGGCCTGAAGGGCCGCGGCAAACTTGCGGGCATGGCCCGGATGCACGCGGGAGTCGTTCTCCCCCGCTGTCACCAAGACCGACGGATACTTCGTGCCCTTGCGGACGTTCTGGTACGGGGAGTACTTGATGAGCCACTGGAAGTCCGCCTCGTTCTCCGCCGTTCCGTATTCGGGCACCCAGTACTTCGCCATCAGGAAGTTCTGGAAGCGCACCATGTCGAGCAGGGGCACTGCCACGATCGCGGCATTGAAGAGTTCGGGCCGTTGTGTGACCAGCGTCCCAGTCAGCAGCCCGCCGTTGGAGCCACCCCGGATCGCGAGGCGTTCCGGACGGGTGTATCCCTCGTCGCGCAGGTATTCCGCAGCGGCCGCGAAGTCGTCAAAGACGTTCTGCTTTGAACCCAGCATGCCCGAAGTATGCCACTTTTCGCCATACTCCCCACCCCCGCGGAGGTTGGCGACGGCGTAGACCCCGCCCCAGTCCAGCCACTGAAAGAGCGGGCCGCTAAAGCCCGGCGTGAGGGAGATGTTGAACCCGCCGTAGCCGTAGAGAATCGTGGGGTTGTCGCCGTTGAGCTTCAGGCCCCTTTTGTGCACGATGAACATGCTGACCTTGGTGTCGTCCTTGGAGGTGTACCACACCTGCTTGACCACGACGGAGTCGGGGTTCACGGGGACTTCAGGGCGTTCCCACAGTTCGGGCTCGGCGTCGGGCTTGGTCAGATCGACGCGGAAGATAGACGAGGGGTAGTTGAAGCTGCTGAACGACAAGTAGGCCTCGCTGCGGTCCCGCTCGGTAGAGAGCCCGCCGGTGCCGATGCCCGGCATGCGCAGTGTCCCCAGGGGCGAGCCGTCGAGCCCGAAGAGCTCGATGCGGGTAGAGGCGTTGACGGAGTAGGTGACGACGATCCGCCCACCCGCGACCGAGACGCCCTGGATCACTGCGTCCGTGCGCTCCGGGATGATCGTTTTCCAGTGCTTTTCGTCGCTGTTCTTGAGGTCGACCGCCACGATCCGCCCATTGGGCGCGTCGTAGGTCGTCTCCAGGAACGCGGTTGTGCCTACGACCTCGGCGATGCTGCTGGAGGCCTTCTGCCCCTCCAGGCTGAAGTCGGCGACCAGCTTCCCGCTTTGGCGCCACTCTTCAAAGTCGATCACCCACAGGTCGTTGCTGGCGGTGCTGGTGGCATAGGACAAGATGAACCACTTGCCCGACTGGTCCAGCCCGCCGTTGGGACCCCAGGTCGTCGCGAGCTTCGCGTCTTCTTCAGGGGTGTACTGCCGGAAGATCAGCTTGTCGTTCGCCGGGTCGGTGCCCATGGCGTGAAACTTGATCTGTCCCGAGTACGGGTTGCTCAGGTCCTGGAGATTGTTGTAGACAAACCCCGAGTTGTCGGGGAGCCAGTTGGGGGCCTGCGTTTTGCCGGGGATCTCCAGCGGCAGCTTCTGCCCTGTATCCACGTTCATGAGATGCAGCACCGAGGCTTCGTCCCCCGAGCGATAGGTCCCGTAGGCGAGCAGGGTTCCGTCGTGGCTGGGGCTGATCCACGCGATCGTCGTCAGCCCGCTGGGGTCGAGCTTGGCGGGGTCGAGCAGTTCCTTGGGCTGGCCCTTGTAGCCGTCGCGATAGAAGTAGACGGGCTGGTTCTGCGTCCCCTCGCGCTTGGCGTAGAAGTATCGGTTCGCGTACATGCCCGGGGCCGAAACCGAGCCGATCTCCATGAGCGGGCGGACCTCGGCCTCGACGCGCTGGCGTCCGGGCAGATTGTCGAGCCAGGCCCGGGTGTAGGCGTTCTGCTGGTCGGTCCAGGTGGCAACCTCGGCGTTGATTTTGCCCATGCCGCTGGGGTCGCTGTTGTCTCCTTCGAGCCAGCGATAGTTGTCGGTGAGCGTCACGCCGTGGATCGTCTCGGTGACGGGTTGAATAGTGGTTGGGGGCGGGGCGTCGGGCACGGCGCTGGGCCGGGGCAGAATCGCCAGGGGGGGGAGAGGCTGGTGGCTTTGGCACGCGCTCAGCATGAGTGCGCTACCTGCCAGAGCCGCCAAAACGATCGAGGTGTGCATTTCGAGATCTCCATGGATTCCGCGCGACGACCAAACCCCAAGCCGCGAGGATCAGCATTGTTGCACAAAGCGGCCAAGATTTCCTGGCGCACATGACCTGACGAACGAGCATGGTCCTGGGGGCCTCAAGCGGAGGTGAGCGACTGCGTCAAACGCCCGCCGTCGCTGCGGGCTCTGCGTGGCAACCTACTGCACCAGCCCCTTGGTCAGGCGCATGAACGCTGTTTCCAGATTGACCGGCTCCTCGGTGAACTTTGTCACGCGAAAGCCGTTGTTCACGAGCACGTTGGGGATGTCGGTGAAGACCTGCCCCGAGGCGTCGTCGAACTGCAAGTGCAGCACCTTGCCGTGGCGCCCATTCGCGACCGTTGCGTCGTCGGGGGCCAGCGAGACCTTCTTCACCCCGGGGAGCTTGGCGAGCAGCTTGCCCGCTTCCTCCACCCGGTCTGTCACGCCCACATGCAGCACATGCCCCATCTTGGCCCGCTTCAAGATCTCATCCACCGAGCCATTGAACAACAACTGCCCGCGTTCGATGATCCCCACGACGTTGCACAACTCTGCCAGTTCGGGCAGAATGTGGCTGGAGATCAGGATGGTCTTGCCCATGCGGCGGAGCTCCTTGAGCAGCTCGCGCATCTCGATGCGGGCCCGCGGGTCGAGCCCGCTGGCGGGTTCGTCCATCAGCAGCACCTTGGGGTCGTGCAAGAGCACCCGGGCCACGCTGAGGCGCTGCTGCATCCCGCGCGAGAGACTGTTCACCTCGGCGGTGGCTTTGTACGTCAGGTCGGTCAGTTCCAGGACGTCGGTGACGACCTTGCGGCGCTGGGAGCCGTGGATGCCGTACGCCGCGGCGAAAAACTCCAGATACTCCGTCACCACCATGTCTTCGTACGCGCCCATGAAATCGGGCACATAGCCGATCAGGGGCCGGATCTGCCGGTTCTGATACCCGACCGTCAGGCCCGCGATGTTCGCCTGCCCGCTGCTGGGCTTCAGCAGGGTCGCCAGGATCTTGATCGTCGTCGTCTTCCCCGCCCCGTTGGGCCCGATGAAGCCAAAGCAATCGCCATCATTGATGGTCAGGTTCAGGTTGTTCAGCGCCACCAGTTCCCCGTAGCGCTTGGTCAGATTGATAGTCTCGATCATCGGCACGGACTGGTTCTCCCACGCTGGCGCCCCTTGGCACCCGAGCGGTTTTACTGCGGCTGCCCCGCCCCCTCGGGCAATGCCTGGTCCTTGGGCTCGGGACTCGTTTCGTCAGCCGCGCCCGGCTTGATCTCCGCCTCACTCGGATACGCCGGCGCCTCCCCCGGCAGAGGGTACACCCAGCGCACCAACGTGCGCCCCGAGGTCGGCACCAGCTTGCCATCCACCGTCAGCGGCACCGGCGAGGGACCATCCCCCTGCCCGGAATCCAGAAAACCCAAGACGATCACGCAGGGCTGCGTCAGCCAGCGATTGAGGTCATATCCATGCAGGCACCAGCGCTGGGCCGCCGGCGGGGCGGGGGCGTTTTCGCCCGAATCCGTCGGCTTCAGGTATCCCATGAACGTCATCGCCCGCAAGCGATCATCAAATCCCCGGGCGTACTCCCCGCTCTCTTCTGTCAGCCCGTTCCCCACGCTCCCCGGCGTCAGCGAGTTCAGCCAGGGCAACAACTGCCGCGCCTCCGATTTGGTGATCGGCGAGGTCAGCGTCCCAAGGTCCAGCGGCGTCTGAGGCGCCCATTCCGAGTAGTCGTACGCCTCGCCGCGCACCAGGGGGAGGTTTTCTGTGTCTCCGCGCTTGCCCCGCACGGGCTTGAGGGTCGTTTGACCCCGCACCACAATCACCTTGACCTGCTTGAGCGTTCCCGGCAGCTTGTGGACCAGCACCCCGTTCACCAGCGGGTTGCCCGACGCCCCGCCCCCGTTGGGATCCAGCGTCAGACGTCCCGGAGCCCCATCCGGGCCCTGGGGCAAGGGCATGCCCCACGGAGGTCCCCCCGACCAATCGATCTGCACCTGCTTGACCGTCGCCCGGGTGGGCACATTCAAGCTGCTGGGCGACCGGGTGTCGATCAGGTACGAACGCGCATCTGGAAAGCCTGTCCACCCGGGTTGATCCACAGGCGCTTCCCACGGCGAGACGGTCACAGAACCCCCATCCTCGGTGACCCCGATGCGGGCTTCGCCATAGGAAGGGATCAGCACGCTGGCGAACATGCGGGCTCGCTCGCGTGCTTGCCCATAGACATGGTCCAGCACGGTGACGTGGCGCACATCGACACGCTGGGGCCGAAGCAGCGTGGCGCCGCCCCAGGCGATGGCGGTAAAGACCCCCGACGCGCCCAGAAAGCTCACCCAGGCGTGGCGTTGCCACCCCTTGGCCTTGAGCAAGAAGTAACCTGCTGGCCCAGCGATCGCCCAGTAGACGACGAAGACCACCAGACCTGCCAACAGGCCCAGCGCGGTCCGGCCGCTTTGGTTGATGAGCTCCCCAACGCCCTTGTCCAAAGCCCAGACCGAGCGAGAGGTGAATCCCGCCGGTCGGCCCGGGCCGGTCTGAGCGGGTCGGATGAGCCACCCGCGCCGCCCTAAAACCCGGTGCCAGAAGACGTCGGCGTCGACGGCGTCGAACTGGGAAAAAGCCGTGGCGTTGAGGTCGATCCCGATGAAGGTGACCGCGCCGGCACCCACCGTTCGGCGCACCACGACGCATTTGCCGTCCGGGGCGTCCAAAATCGGGGTGGTGACTCCGGGATCGATCCCGTCTAGGACTCGGAAGGTGTGGATGGTGCCGCGGGCGGGGAACTGGGGCCGTCGGGTGCCGATCAGGAGCGGGCGAAAGTCCGAGAGATTGGCGTTCTCGACCCGGGCGACGGCGACCTGGGGCATGACATCGAAAAGCTCGTTGACCTTCTCGTTGGTCCAGTTTTGTCCGACCGCTGGCAGGACCACCACCAGGTGCCCGCCTCGGGTAATCCACTCCCGCATGGCGTTGGCTTTGTCCCCGCGCAGCTCGCCTGGCTCGCCCTTGCCCCAGACGATGACGTCGAATTGGGTCAGCCCCATCCACCGATCGGGCATCTCCGCCCCGGTGAGCCCGACCGCAAAGAAACTGTTTTCGTGCGTGTAGGGGTGAAAAACATCGTTGGGGCCGCCGGTGCTGAGCGACAGACCGTTGTAGGGGGCGAGCCCAAGGCTGCGCTCTCCCACTACCCCAATCAAACCCTGGGCAGGGTGCTGTACGGAGTTGCTCTTGGGGTCAAGGGTCCCACGGGCGAGAAGAGCCCCAGTCCGATAACCCCGGCCCCCGTCGGGGGCGATCCCGCCGTCTAAGGCTTCGTATACCGACGCGATGAGCCCCTCGCCGGCGACGTAGTTGAAGGGGAGACGCAGATACATCCAGACGGATTGCGCGACGCCGGGGTTGAGGGTGACTTCGCGTTGCTGGACGGGGTGATCGCCGTCGGCGTCGGTGCCAGCGAGCCGAACTAAGACCTCACGGGGCTTGCTGCCCGAGTCGGTGAGGAGGAGTCGCACGCCGCACCACTCGCCCCGGCGGGCGGTGTCGCCTACGCCGAAATGATCGACTTCGAGGCGGACCTCCGAGCCCGATAAAACCTGAGTTATTCCCTTGGGGGGTTCGTAAGCTGGCGCCCGCGCGGGGGAAACCAGCAAACCCGCGCAGAGCGCCAAGAGCGCCCACAGGGGGGCGAACCCAGAGGGGTAGACGTGGCAGCCGACTTTCCCGGACAAACCCATGACACACATATTACAGGTACTCAAGCCCAAGGGTGCGGTGGCCGATGCGGAATGTCATGGAGCCTGTTTCAGGTCAGTTCTTGACACTACTGGGAATCGTGGGAGGGCTGGGCGTTCTCGGGATTTTGCACGTGATGGCGACAGCCATCCGCAACGAGACCGAAATGCACAACCTCACGCTGCGGGTGAATGAGCTTCGCCGCGAGCAGATGGAGAAGCTCAAGCGTCTGGCGGAGATGGGGTCGATGACCCCGGCTCGGGGCGGGAAGTCTGGGCACAAGAAAGCGGCGTAGGTGTGGTGGGTGGATGTGGTGGATTGGTGTGGTGGGTGGCTCTAGGGCTGGGGGCGCGGCGACGGAAGACCCCGACGGACCGTCGAAACCGAAACCAGGCGGCTCCGAAGGAGTCGAGCATGAAAAGCCGCCCACGGAGTTCAGGCAAAGCATGGATGGCGCTCGGGCTGGGGATTGCCAGCGGGTATGCGGTTCTCGTCGGGCTTTATCTGGCCTTGGGGACCCACTGACGCGCATCGCTCATCACGGAGAGGATCGCTCATCACGGAACGCATGGTGGCAGGAGAGACAACTGGCCCCTAGGGATTTCATTTGAGCGTCGAGCAGAGCGTTTGTTGAGGGGGTGTGCGCAAGCACATCTTCCAGACGCTGGGCGGCGTTCGTCGCGAGATCGAGCTCGCTCAGAAAGCCGGCGGGGTACGGGTTGGCTTCGTCGACATGGGGCGTGGTGCGAAAGAGATCGGCGAGGCGACCAGCTTCGGCAATGGGAATCAGGTCGGGGTGGTCGCTGGGAGTTTTCCAACCGGCGGCCTGAATCGCCTTGAGACGATCGAAGGCGTCATCGATCTCGACCATCCGCTGGACCATGTCGGTGGTCTGCCAGCGGCTGGGAAAGTCGTTGGGGGCGGCGTCGATCAGGGCCGATGGCGCTGGCTGGGCATCGCGGACGCAGGCGAAGAGTCCGACGTAGGCGGGCGAGGTGCCCGAGACTTTCATGTGGGCCAGAGCCTGGGCGTTAGAGGATTCGCCGAGGGTGACGAGGGCCGCTCCGGCGGCGGCGGCGCTGCGGTGCTTGCCGTGATGGCAGTGAATGTAGATGGGGCGGGGAAGATCGCGGAGGACGCGGGCGAGCTCGAGGCGGCGCTGTTGGTTGAAGCCGTTATAGCCGACAGGGAGGTGAACGTATTGCAGCCCAAGCCCCTCGGCGCTTTCCACGTCGGGCAGTTGGCCATCGACGGAGACGATGGTGCGGAACCCGAGAGAGCGCAGGGTTTGGAAGCCGGCGTAGCCCTCGGGCATGCTGCCGCTGTAGACCTGGGGGGCGAAGGCGACGACGTTGTGGAGCCCGGGGTAGTTTGCCGGGGTGTCGGCCCCCACGACTGGGAGCTGAAGGCTTGGGCCGGGAGTTGAAGCGGCGGCCGGCTCGGCGGGGGCGGGATTGTGCGGAGCGCAGGCATACTGGCAGGCAAGAATGGCGATGGCTGCGAGCAGCTTGATGGGTGCGGAATGCATGCTGGTACTTATGTGGAGTGAACGAGTTTGGTTGCAAAAAGACGCAAAGGTCTATTGAAAGTTGTGGGGCGTTCGGGGCGTCGAATCCGTATAGTAGATTGGGAAGGATCCGATGCAGTTTCACCCAACCTCAACTGACGCTTCGAAGCGAAGCGAGCGTGCTTTGGCACTGGCGACGACTCCGGGCCAGGACGCGCTGCGGGCGGTTTTGCGATCCGGGGGGATCCTGCGTCGGCTGTTTGAGCCGCACTTGTCGCGGTTTGGATTGACGCTGGCGCAGTGGGGCGTGCTTCGAACGCTGGCGCGGCACGAGGCGATGGGGCTGCCCCCGATGTGCATGGGGGAGGTTGGAGCGAGCACGTTTGTTCAGCCTCCCAGCATGAGCGCGACGCTGGCGCGGATGGAAAATCTGGGGCTGATCTCTCGCACGACGGACGAAGCGGATTCGCGTTCGCGGCGAGTTCACCTGACACAGTTTGGCCGGGACGCGATGGCAAGGGTGCTGCCGGAGCACCGGGAATGGATGGCGCGGGTCACGAGCGTGCTCTCCGATCAGGAGTGCGTGCAGCTTCATGGGCTGCTGACGCGGATGGCGGACCACATGTGCGAGCTCGACGCGCACCCCGGCTCGGCATTTCGGAGTTGCGAGGTGCGGCCCGAGGTGACGGTGGTGTCACGCCCGGCAAAGGCGCCTGGGTCGTGAGCGCCTCGTCGCAGGGGTTGGTCAGCGCACGCCCGCGGGCAGGGGATGGCGCGGGCCGGTGACGGACTGGATGATTCGCCCGAGTCCGAAAGCCGCCATGACGGACATGGCCGGGTAGAGTGGTTCGACGTAGCGAGTTTCGCCCCCGAAGACGAGGTACGCGAGGGCGAGAATGGTGGCGAAGCTCAGCCCCCAGATCGTGAGGAGGGTGCAGTTCCATTCTCGGAGTGCGACGAGGCCCCCGGCGAGGAAGAGAAGGCCGGTGATGAACCGGGAGTGATCAAAGAGCGAGTACCAGCGTTCGAACCACTTTGTGCTGGGGTCGGTTTTCAGGAACGCGATATCGCTCGTTGTCCGCGCGTGGATCTGCTCGAGACGGGGGCGATCGGCGATGGGGTAGGGGAGCAGTGCGACGTCGACATCCCAGTTTGGGTTTTGGCCCTCGGGGAGTACGCCGAAGTAGCTTCTTGACCAGTAGCGTGTGGAGGCGAACTGCTCGGGCCGGACGCCGAGGAGGATGGTGCCTGCGCCGTGGAGCATGGCGCGAAGGGACTGTGAGCCGTGGCGAGCGCGGCTTTCGTTGGCGGCGATGGCGCAGCGCTCGTCTTGCTGAATCCACGAATGGAGAAGCGGGGATTGCTGAAGGCCAGGGGAGGCGTTGAGGCGGGGGACAAATCCAAAGAGGTCGTTGCGGGCGAGCTCATCCTGACGAACCAGTTCGAGCGTCTGTGCGTCGTAGAGACGGGTTTGGTTGACGTCCATCAGGTTGGCGTTCCATGTGAAGGCGAGGTTGGCGAACCCGCCCCCGATCATCACTCTGGGACGCCCGTATTGCTGGTGAATGTGCGCGACCCAGGGGACGAGGAGCGAGAGGGAGGCGGCCAGGGTGATCGCCCCAAGCCCCAGGGCCCGGGTTGGACGGACCAGAGACCAGAGGGCGGCGGCGACGCCAACTGGGGCGAGGATGACCATGACTTGGGCGTTGCCGCGGATGAGGGGGGCGAACCCGCAGACGAGCCCCAAGGCCAGGGCCCAGAGGGCGCGCTTGGCGAAGGTGGTGGGCGCGGGGTCGCAGAGGCGCACGAGCAGCCACATCCAGAGGGAGGTGGCGAAGGTCATGGGCGCTTCGGACATGATGTGTCGTTCCCACACCAGGCCGGTGGGGTCCAGGCCGATCCAGAGCATGGTGAGGGCAGCGAGGGGGGCGGGGACGAATCGGCGGGCAACGTCGTGGCACATGAGGGCGACGAGAATCCCCCCCAAGGCCTGGGCGAGGGCCAGGGCCCGTTCGGGATGGGAGAAGATCGCGATGAAGGGGTAAAGGATGAGCGAGGTGCCGGGCAGACGCCATGCCCCGAAGTGGGCGAAGCTGGAGGTGTCATAGAGACGCTGGGCGTTGATGATGTAGTCGATGCTGTCGGGGGGGAAGAGG